>NZ_JAUBRA010000142.1:0-4577 GCF_036701555.1 Microcoleus sp. Pol10D4 | reverse complement strand
AGTTGAATTCCTTGACGGGGTAGATTCATATATCTCTTTTTTTGTCAACTTCTAATACTGTACCGACGCTCTAGCTGCTTTATCACCACTCGCCCTCCCCCGATCCAAAAGTTCCAGAACTTTCGGATTTTTCCAATTTCCCAAATCCGCCGTAGAACCCGGCCCGAAGTGAGGATAATAAAAATTGTCTGGATCGCCATAATCTCCCGTCCAACCCATCATAAAAGCTTGAAATCCGGGAGGTTTGAGCCGATCGGCTAAATAAGCAGACCAATCCTTTGTCAGCAATTTTACCCGAATCCCGATCGCGCTCAAATCCGCCGCAAAAGCCTCAGCGATCGGCTTCGGCGTGGGAAAATAGGGACGGCTGACGGGCATATACCACAAATCCAAATCAAAACCGTTCGGATAACCGGCTTTCGCGAGCATTGCTTTAGCTTGCTGCGGGTTAAATTCATAATCTTTAACTTGATCAGACGCCGCCCAATTCAGCGCAGGCGGGATAAATTGCGAATCATGTTTTCCGAGTTCTCCCCAGAAAGCTTGCACTATTGCTGTCTTGTTAATTGTTTGGGCGATCGCCCGCCTGACTTCCGGTTTTGACAAAGGTTCGTAACTCGGATTTAGCCCTAAATAACCGACATTAAAAGAAGGTCGCACAACAGCTTCTAAATTAGGATCTCCCTGAACTTCTTTTAATTGATCCGGCGTTAAATCTACAGTAAAATCAAGTTGTCCTGCTCGCAACTGAGCCAGTCTCGCCGCCGGATCATCAACAAAACGAATTATCAATTGATTGACTTTTGGCGTACCCGTTTTCCAATAATTCGGATTTTTCTCCAAAACAATGCGATCGCCCGATCGCCATTCCTGAAACACAAAAGGCCCCGTCCCCACCGCCAGCGACGCCGGAGTGCCGTACTTAGCACCCGCTTTTTTCACCGCCGCCGGACTCGCCATCCCGAAATAACCAGACCCTATCGCCGAGGGGAAAGCAGCAAAAGGTTGATTTAAAACAAACTTAATTGTAAACTTATCAACAACTGCCACATCTTTTACTAAAGAATCTTTTTCTCCCTTAAACCCGCCAAAAAAATCTTTCCAAATTGAATAATTCTTGCCCGCTTCTCGAAAACCGTTAGGATTTTTCGCATCCCACCAGCGATCTACATTAAACTTAACAGCTTCCGCGTCAAAATCCGTACCGTCGTGAAACTTTACCCCGGAACGCAACTTAAAAGTCCAAGTTTTGCCATCTTTAGAACTTGACCATTCAGTAGCGAGACTCGGCTCAAGTTCCACAGTTCCCGGTTTGAAATCACTCAAGCGATTGTAAATTTGGTCGATAACAATCACCGAATTGCCATCAGTAATATTTCCAGGTTCCAGATTGACAGGCGGCCCGCCCGCACCGTAAACTAAAGCCCCAGCCGGAACAGCAGCAGGAGTTGTCGGAGTTGGAGAATTATTGCTAACCGTGTTTGAGGTCGTGCCGCAATTTGATAAAATTACAGCCATCCCAAAAACTAGACTTAATAAAACTAAACGCCAGGGTTTTAACAATCTCATTTCAATCGCTCCGGTTTAATAGAAAATTGTACTCATATCAATAAATTTATAATTTGCTCTTTCTCTCACCTCTGTAGTTTCTACCTTCTCGGCAGTTCATTTAGTAAATTCTATATTAAAAGCTAATCTTAACTAAAAAATTAAATATAGCACCCTGATGATATCATGCTGGAGGGGAAAATCTCAACCCGCACCTTTACATTAGGCGACGCAACCAGCATGAAAGCTAACGTTTGCGCCCCAGCTAGAGGAATAATTCGATTTTAGGTTTTAGATTTTAGATTTTAGATTTTAGATTTACTCTATGAATCTGGGCGAGCATCTCATTTTTCTAAAAACACTTCTTATGGCTCCTTTCTTCTTCCTCTTTCCTTCTGCCTCCTGCCTCAAAACTCCAATTTCTAACTTAGCTGCTTTCATTGAGATGTTTCCAATCTGGTAGCTTGAAATAATAAATCGCAGAGTGCGTAAGCACCCTGCGATTCACTCAAAAATACTCGTTAGTTACTGCGGTTTTTGACCGTTTTGCATCCGGTTTCTAGCATTTTGTCGGCGCTGCTGCATCAGTTGAGCTAATTGGCTGCGCTGTTCGGCAGTGAGCACTTCTCGCATTGCAAGTGTAATTTCAAATTGAACTTCTTCAAACTGCTGTCTCAATCCCATTATTTGACGGTGTTTTTCGCGTATTTCGCTGGCATTTGCCGTGCCGGACATCATCGTGTTCAATTCTTGTCTGGCTTGGCGGACTGCTTGCATTCGCTGGGAAACTTGGTCTTTGTAGCGATCGCGAACTGCCTGCATTTGCTGCTTTTGGTCTGCGCTTAAATTCAGTTTCTCGAACATCCCACCTTCCTTGCCAGCAGGTCGATTTGGTCGCTGATTTTGTGCAAGTGTTTCCGGTTCTAGGGGATTAGGAACTGCTATTGCTGCGGCTGTGCTACCGAGAGTCAGCATTAAAACGGCTAGTGCAGAAATACGACGAATTGACATGAAAATTCCCTCTTTGATATTACTTATTTGTTGGCGGTTCACTCTCAGCACCCGGGCTGAAAGTCAACCAATCTGTTTGTGAGCGATCGGTCATACTTTCTTGGGGAGAATCATGGAGTACACCCTCCCAATTAGTAACTAAAAATGCTTCTAACTGAGCTGTTTCCTTATCTGGCAATTGTGCAGTTTCAAACGGACGGTAGCCAGACCAAAAAACTAGCAAGCTAGCAGCCATCGCAGACGATAAAGCCCACTTAGAAACAGAGGATATTTTTAACCTGTCATCAGACTTAGCTGAGGCACTTAATCGCGTTTTTTTGCGGTGGGTTTCCTGGAAAACACTCGCCTGATTACTTTCGATTGCTGCTAAAATTTTTTGCTCTAAATCTGGTGCAGCTTCAGGAATATGTGGGCGATGTTGCTTCAAGAAATTAACTAACTCTTGGTCGCTGCTTCGGTTATTCATAGCTCGCTGACACCTTCTTTTTGCAAAAATTGTCGCAGAGAATTTCGGGCATAAAACACGCGAGATTTGACGGTTCCCGCAGGCAGTCCCAAAATTTGGGCTACTTCTTTTTGCGGGATGTCTTCTAAGTCGTGCAGCACCAAAACGCTGCGGTGTTCAAAGCTCAATTGCTCCAGTCCCCGCTGCACTAAATCTTGATAGTGCAACTGCATCAAGTCCGATGTGTTATCTTTGAGAATAACCCGATCCATTACTTCTTGATTTTTGAGTTGGGAGTCAAAAGAATGCTGTTTAGCAAATGCTTGTCTTTGGTCAGAAGCCACATTCCAAGTGATTCGATAAAGCCAAGTAGAAAAATTTTCCTGGTGCTTGAGTTTGGGCAATCCTTTCCAGACTCGCAGGAATACTTCTTGTGCTAAATCGTCAAGAAGCGACGGGCCGCAGAGTTGATAAAGGGTTGACCTGACTTTGTGTTGGTAGCGTTTGTAAAGGTAGCGAAAGCAAGTGCGATCGCCCTTTAAACATTGAGCAACTAAGTCCGAGTCGGAACAGTCATCGGTTAAAACATTGGCTGACACAGCTAACACCTGTGAAGTCTCCCCCACCAGTTCGTTATCTGAAGTGTTTAGACAGGGCGATCGCGAAAAAGGTTCAAAGGACTGAAAATTTTTTTTCGACGAGGCGGCAGGTAGGGAAACGGGTAATTGCTCAACCCCCTTGACAAGAAGACGAGATAGACATTAGATGAAGGAATGGAAAAACTCCCAGACTTAAAGCAAGTATCGAACGAGGCAAAAGAAGCCTTGATAGTAGAGCTATAGCAAGAAATCCAAAAACTTAGCGTAGCATTAGCCACATACGAACCAAAACCCGGCTCATCTCCCACCAAAACTAGCAAAAATTCCAGCACTCCACCGTCCTCATGATTCAAGCCCAACATTCGGCTATCGAAAATTGAGGGCATAAAAAGACAAAGAAGCCTAGGAAGACCAGGAGGGGGAAGAGAACTACATCCTCATCCCGACCAAACAATCATCGCCCAAGTTAAAATTGTCCCCAGTGTGGAGAGAAAGTCAGCGCCGCCGCACAAAAATTGTAATCCGTCTACGAAAAAATTGAACTACCACCAATTCGTCCCATCATCACCCGAATCGAACGTTATTGTGGTCAGTGTGCCTGCTGTCACACCGAATATGTTGCACCTGTACCATTGGGAATGGAACCAGGCTCACCGTTTGGCAGTTCAATTCAAAGCTTAGTCACATATCTGCGTTACACTCATTCCATCAGTTACGAACGGCTATCGTCCATATTTGCATCTGTGTTCTAGGAGAACATCGTCCTGATATCTGGGTGTCAGATTTATTTAGCGCTCAAAAAAATCATCCAGCGCCACAATGGCAAGTGTGTTTGGCTCATCAATTGCGGGACTGCCAATATGCGATTGATGCTCTTGACAGAATTTTTGCCCCAGCGATGAAGAGGTTATTATTAAGGGCTTTTATCATCCATCGACGACGAGAAAAAATCGACGATGCCAGACTCAAGCGAT
>NZ_JAUBRA010000141.1:0-4635 GCF_036701555.1 Microcoleus sp. Pol10D4 | reverse complement strand
GATTTTAAATCACCCTAACCTTCCTTCAGTCTTGTCTTATGGTACTCTGGCTGCTTAAAAACTGTCCGGAGTATTGTAACATAAATACAAAAAAAAATGAAATACTGATGGTTGAGCGATTTAAGTCGCCAATAAAACGAGAACTTGAACTGTCCCCGCCGCTATCCAGAAAGCCTTGACTACCCGGATAAAAAGTAAAATACAGATTACTTAAACAGACTTTTGACTTCCCGTTACAGCCATTTTTATTAAAGTTTTTAGAAAAAGTTTTTAGGTTGAATTAAGAAAATACTCCTAAAAATTCCCATAGAAGCTAGCAGCGGCTCAACGACAAAATAATCTTTGATAGCACTGACTAAAAATAGAAAAAATGAGAGAATTACCAAAAATAGCAAGTCCATTAGACTAATTGTTCAGCTAGGGAATGTTTTGAAGATTCCAGCAGTTACCAGAAAAGATAACGTATCTCCCAAACAGCCGATCGCCCCCTTCACCCCTCCCCATGCCAGAAGCCACCACACCCCTGCGTGCCCGACGCAGCAGCCGATCGAAACAAAACGCTAAAATAAAAATATTAGATCACACAATTTTGGAGTTAATATTTGACACTTGCACCCGCGCGCGAAAACGTCCTAGCTTGGCTCTCTGACCGCGTTCCTGCTGCCCGCATCAAACACATCCTCGGAGTCGAACAAGTAGCAGGTGACTTGGCTCGCCATTACGGCCTCGACGAAGCAAAAGCCCGATCAGCCGGTTTGTTGCACGATTTGGCAAAATACTTCAAACCTCAACTGCTGCTGCAAATGGCCCAGAAGGAAGGTTTAGAGTTAGACTCAGTGTTGGAAGCACACCCGCATTTGCTGCACGCAGACGCCAGCGCGATCGTCGCCAGAGACGAATTCGGGGTGGTCGATCGAGAAATTTTGGACGCAATCGCCAATCACACCCTCGGCAGACCAAACATGAGCCAGCTCAGTTGTACCGTATTCATAGCAGATACCATAGAGCCGAGCCGCGGCAACACACCCCAACTAGAAGCACTGCGCGAGGCAAGCTTGCAAAATCTTTATGCAGCCGTGTGGCAAACTAGCGATTATTCTCTTAAATATTTGCTAGAAACTCGCTGCTACATCCACCCCCGCACCGTACTTACCCGCAATTGGGCGCTGCAAATGGCCCGCGAATCGCCGGAAACAGGAAATTCGACCCAGAAGTCGATCGAACAAATCACAAGTTAAAAGTAAAATTTATCAGCAATCCTGTGCTTACTTTTGGCTTCAACCTAACTCCTATTTCCCGTCTCAAACTGCCAACAACCGATCGCGAAAGCACACCGATTCTCCCTTACCGTATCAATTAGGAACTTAAACACTTAATGTCAGATCTAACTCAACTCGAATACTCCAGGGATCAGTCTACAGCAACGGATAGCACCTCCCCAGACGAAGCTCGCGGCCTGATCATGACCGTTGCCCAAGCAGCCGATGACCGCAAAGCAGTAGATATTGTATTGCTCCGCGTGTCAGAAGTCTGCTATTTAGCAGACTACTTCGCGATCATCACCGGATTTTCCAACGTGCAGGTACGAGCAATCTCCCAAGCAATAGCAGACCAAGTGGAAGAAGAGTGGCAACGCTTGCCACTTCGTACACAAGGCCTATCAGACGCTAGTTGGGTCGTCATGGACTACGGCGACGCGATCATTCACATTTTGAAACCTCAAGAGCGGGAGTTCTACAATTTAGAAGCGTTCTGGGGACACGCCGAACGCATTGACTTTTCCCCCGCGCCGTGAGGATGGCTAATGTGAAAAACGTTTCTGCTTCTATTTGTCCCGTTCCGCAAGAACAGCGACCGATCAATGAATACCAAGAACTTAAAGAATCCTGGTTTTTTAGCTGGGTAACACTCAATTGGCCCGGATACCTGGCAAAACTAGCTTGGGTGTGGGCTTGGAGTTGCTTGGTATCGGTGCCGATAGCTGCTTCTAGCTTTGCTCCAAGCAAGTATCCAGCTCAGTTTGTCCTGTGCGGTGCCGCAGGTGCCGGTTTTATTCTAGGATTAGCTTTGCTGCGACTCTACTTGGGTTGGTTCTACGTGCGATCGCGCCTTTCAAATCCCACGGTCGTCTACGAAGAGTCTGGCTGGTACGATTGTCAATCTTGGCCTAAAACTCCCGAAGTTTTTCTTCAAGATCAGTTGATTGTCAACTACCAACTAGAACCAATTCTCAGGCGTCTGCGGCAGACATTTTATGGTTTGACAGTATTGCTGATTGCCGGGGGACTAACTTGGAGTTGTTTGTAATCGCGAATGGAAGGGAGTTTTGAGTTTTGAGATTGCCGCCCACAGCCAACAACACGCACGGAGTGCATGAGTGAGAAACGATCGCAGAAAGATTAACTTTATAACTCTTAACTGGCAGCTCGCAACTCATAACTTCCACCAGCCCCAATCTAAAATCTAAAATCTAAAATCTAAAATTGATATGACAAGGGGAAAACGAACCCAAGCTCCCGAACTGGAAGTCACATTGCTGCGCGAAGGTATTGTGGAATCGAGGCACCGCGCCCAGGCCGCTGTCTGTGACAATCGCGGGCGCGTTCTGTCTGTTGCTGGTAACTCGGAAACGGCCTCATTTGTCCGTTCTTCACTCAAGCCTTTTCAAGCTTTGGCGGTGACGGCGACTGGCACTTTAGAACGCTACGAATTGACTGATCGAGATTTAGCGATTATTTGCAGTTCCCATCAAGGTACGATCGAGCAATCGCGCCAGGTATTTAACGTCCTGTGGCGCTGCGACATTGACCCCTCTAAACTTCAATGCCCCATTCCCGAAGGCAAAAAGAGCGCCCTGCAATACAACTGCTCCGGCAAACACGCCGGGATGCTGGCTGTCTGCCAGCAACTGCACTGGCCTATGGAAACTTATTTGCGCCGCAAACATCCTGTCCAGCAGCTTATTTTGGGCAAAGTGGCTGACTTGCTGGCAATGCCTGCCGAAGAGTTTATCAGCGCTCGTGACGACTGCGGCGCTCCTACCTATCTGTTGCAGTTGGGGCAAATGGCGTCTTTGTACGCTCAGTTAGCCTCCGGCAACAATGTGGATATGGAGCGGATTGTCCGCGCTATGACTCATCACCCGATGATGGTTGCCGGTGAGGGCAAATTTGACACGGAACTGATGCGCTTGACTCAAGGGGAATTGGTGAGCAAGTCCGGTGCCGAAGGGGTGCAGTGCATTGGCCGCGTTGGCGAAGGCATGGGCTTGGCAATTAAGGTGACGGATGGGGGAAAGCGTGCTCAATTTGCTGTGGCTATTCACTTGCTCAAGCAGTTGGGGTGGATTACTCCGACGATCGCCGAAACTCTTTCGGAGACTTACCTGACTCTCAGCGAGTTCAAGCGCTTGGAGGTAATCGGGGAAGTTTCGATGCTTTAGGGCGATCGAGACTCTGATCCGATTTCAGCAACCCCTCCCACCATCTAAAAAGTTTTTTTGATGGAGGGGTTGCAATTTTTAGAAAAATGTGTTTATATTAGTAAAGAGACAAAAAGCGACGCGGGATAGAGCAGCCTGGTAGCTCGTCGGGCTCATAACCCGAAGGTCAGTGGTTCAAATCCACTTCCCGCCACCAAATTAAACAAGACAAGCCCCGGCATCCTAAAAGTTGCAGGGGTTTGTTTTATGCCGTCTGTTTGATGCCTTCTGCGATCGCCTCTTCGACAGACAGATTGATATCGTTTCCGGTTGCACGAGCGCCTTGATAGAGAGGACACCGCACTGCCGTCTCCAAAGCTGTGGGTAATATTAATTCCGATGCTGCCAGATTGGATATGAAAGCAGTTTATTTTAGGCGGCAACAGAAAAGAGGACACAGCACTGCTGTGTCCGTACTGTATATTGGTATTTTTCTAATTGGGACAAAATAAGACCCACCCTCAACCTAAACACTCAACCCTATACTTTTCGACGACCGTTTGTGCAAACTTTATTTGTCAAAAAATAGCAATCCGATATCCATATTTTTTAAATCAGGATTTTAATTTGCTAAGTCGGCTGAGCTTCCAACCAATCAAAAATCAGGTTTAACTGTTCCAGTGTTACTAACCCGTATTGCCACAGAACCATCGGCAGTTCGCTGGCATCTTGTTCACCGTGTCGGAGAGCAACGGCGATCGCCGAATTCGATATCGCCAACTCTCCTCGCAAATAATCGATCAGTTGAGCCTTTCTCATCACCTTCACCGCCAGTTTTATGCGCTATTGTAAAGATATGTATCTAATCAGTCTGTATCGAAAGTTTAATTGGTCTAATTTTAGGTTTACAATAGAGAACCATGTGTGATGGAAACCGCACAAAACTGGTGATAAAACTCAGATAAAAAAGCGATCGCAGTCACAATAACTCCGAGAATCAAATATGGGGTTCCGCGAGCGATCGTTTGCTTCAAATGAATTCATGTGAACTACCAGACGCTGACCACTTCATTGGTACAGCGCTGGCTTCCTGATTCAACGGGGCGGGGCGTCCAACAAAACCGAAGTTTTGCCTCTTCGACTTACATCCCCTCCACAGGCAGAAGCGCTAGTTCCTAACGCCAAAATCCGCAAGGCTTCATTTCTAATGTTGA
>NZ_JAUBRA010000011.1:0-122773 GCF_036701555.1 Microcoleus sp. Pol10D4 | reverse complement strand
GATTATTTGAATCCCTTGAAAAACTAGAAGCACTGTTACATAAACTTTTAAATGAAGGAGGACTAATTATAAAATGGAACCGAAAAATAAAAAATAAAGGTAACTTAGTTAATGCAGTTTAGATGTCGAACAGCTTATCATCCATTCCTTTAGCTTCATATCCCCCTTGCTGCGAGATAATCCAACGACCATCTTTGTCTACTAAATACCAATTGCGAGGCGTGGGATTATGCAACCATCCGCACCTAGTCTCAACTGCTTTAGCAGGAAGGACAACGATAAAAATAGATGAAATAATAACGGATATAAACAAGTTTCTCTTCATAAATTTAAGATTAGTTAATTTTTACCCAATTATAGCAAATTCATCAGCATTGATTAATGCAGGTGAAGCAGCAGCTCAATCCCGCAGTCCCTACTTGTTTGATTGCGAGAAAAGTTGGAGTTCCCGGAACTGCTGCTTATGGACGGAGAATTGGCGAAGGTAAGAGTAGAATAGCACCCTAATTTCCTCCCAGTTACTCAAGCATACTGTACGACTTCATCAACTTGAGCCGATGCTAGTGGACAATGAGCCAGAGTTTACAAAGGTGGCGTTGCAGGCGATCGCTCTGAACATCCCGAAACTCCTGAAACTGCCTATGATGATGACGCTGGGTAAGTTTTGGTGTTTAGAGGCGATCGCTCAAGAATACAACCTCGTGATTTTCTTTGTATCTCCACTCATTCTGAGCAATCCTATGGGCGCATGACCAGTCGCATATTTGAGTGTCACTTATGTGAGAGACAAGAAATGGTGTTTTAGGACAGCAAGCTTTTCTGTTAGCTAGCTGTCCTCTACTTCTCCAATAAACTGCTAGACCACACTAATTGTTTGACCGTTGGTTAGACGGTTGAAGTCATACTTTGTGCTACCCGCTATGAGTTCTTCAAAGCCAGAGGTATTCATAATAATGCTACCCTTGGTGAAGTTTACCCCTGTTCGCGATATTCCAACAGTATAACTTCCTGATGTTAACTCCAGTGTGTCTTTACCGTTTCCGCCATCGAAATTACCACTACCAAAACCCTTGAGATAGTCTTTATCATCTCCTAAAAACACGCTACCACTGCCATTAAAACCTGCGTCTGCAATGATAGAGTCGTTACCATCACCAGTATTAATCACACCGTCACTAAAACCACCCTCATTATAAATGACACCAGTGCTAGTGATTGTGTCGTTACCATCCCCAGTATCAATGACGCTGTGGTTGGCAAGGGCATGGTTAGGAAAGAATTTAGAGGGAGTGAGAGCAAGGGAATCGTTACCCTCTCCTAAAAATACCCCGCCGCCAGAGTTGTAAAGTCCTCCCTGTAAAAGGATGGAGTCGTTACCACTACCAGTATCAATTGTACCGCCGTTGACGCTACTGTATAGCGGCAAATTGCCATTGTGCTCAGCAATGATGGAGTCGTTACCATTACCAGTATTAATGCTGCCGTTGTTGTAGAGAATGTAATAATTGCCATTAGCAGTTATTTGGTCGTTACCATCACCAGTATCAATGCTGCTAGAGTTAGTGATAGCACTGCCCTTGCTGCTTGTACCACTGATTATGTCATTGCCACCGCCGGTCTTTATAGACCCAGAGTTGGAAATCCCACCGGAGTTGGTACCAATGCCAGTTATGATGTCGTTGTCATCTCCAGTATCAATGGTGCCGGATTGATTAAAAAGACCGAAAGTTCTGCTAGTACCCGTAATTACGTCCTTGCCATTTCCAGTATTGATGGTGCCGAGGTAGTTCGAGAGCCCGATACCATAATCACTGGTGCCAGTGATTGTATCGTTATCATCTGAAGTATTAAGCGTGCCGATGTTATAGAAGCCGCTGATACCAACTCCCTCACTGTCAAGGCTGGTGCTAGTTCCCGTGATGATGTCCTTGCCAGCAAGAGTATTAGCAATGCCAGTATTGACTATTTCATCCACCCCGGACGCTGGGACAACATCAGCCTGTTCAGTAAACATTAGATTGAAAAGTTCGATCGCCATTGGAAGACCTCGCTATTAAGAAACAAATGGAAGAAAGTTAGATGTTATACCTCATATTTGTATCCCAATTTACAATATTCTATTGTGCCGTGTTTTATTTCTTAACATAGTCAAGATTATTTTGATGAGACAGCTTGCTCCTAAAGGTTGTATTACTTAAAAAATTGCAATAATTGACGGCTATTATTCTGACAGTGAATGGTTTCAGCATTAGAATAGAAAATCGCACATTCAACTAGACACAAGAGTTTTGAATGTGAAGTAATAGTTGATTATGCTTCGGTTTCATAGCATTTGAACAACCAGCCCACACAGAGTATCATCGTTATCTAGGGTTTGCTGAATAATCGATCGCTTTGCAAAAACCAACAGTGATCGATATATTCAAGCCGAATTAAGTAAAAGTCTGAGCTGCTTCAACTCTTAGGGGCTATCCGTAGATTGCAATCGCGATATCGATCTCTCAATCTTCTTCTCCTTCCACAACCAACTGATACACCCTCAAACTCGGATGTTCGCCAATCAGTCGCCAAACATATCCTTCAACCGTTGGTGTAGGTCGCGCTCCTTGGCGGTACAGGAATATCGGCTCGTTTCTCATCAATGCCGTGAATATCTCCCGCTCTCTGTCTTTGCCATCATCCCAGATTAGGTGAGCTTTGCCGATGTAGCCCGCACCCATCAAACTACCAAACAGCCATTCCATGAGAGCTTGCTGCTCGTCTTGGGTCAGCATGGATTCACCGTAGCTATCGATTATGGGTATTTTAGATTTGGGCTTGAGTGATGCGATGAGAGCGGTGGCGAGGTTGATGTATTTTTTCATTAGTCGGTGGAGATGTGTCTACCAAATATTATGCAATCACAGCGACTTGGAAAAAATCTGGCATCAACTCAATCTCTACTCATTGGGTTTTACGATCGGCACCGCAATTGAGACTATTTACAACTTGGCGCTTGCTATACTATCGCCTTGACATTGTAAATCTTAGCCCCTTAGCAATCTGGCGAATGTGTTCCTTGTTCGCCGACAACGTGAGGTGATTATAGTTTGCCCCATTCAGGCGAATCGGTGTGGGATAGCGGACAATGAGCGTTGCCATTCTTTCCATCGCCGGATCTTGGTCGGATGAAGGCAAAATTAAACAGGCTGGGCGACCCTGGATTTGTAACCTCTGCACCTGGGGACGAGTACCATAGGGATTTAGTCTATGATTCAGTGCATCCTTACAAACCTTTTGAATCGTTGACGATGGTGACGACAACCCCATTATCTGGAAGAATCCATTAGCACCACTGAAGCGTTCTTCATAGCCCTTGGTAGGTCGCCAATTGCTGGGGTAGCTCAAGCTAACACCATACGTCGAATTCTTGTATTGCTTTGTACTGGAAGCAGGTTTACGTGAAACTTGAATTTGACTAACTGATGGGGAAAGCTGGCTGCTACTACTCTCTGGAGAGAGTATTCCCGTGAGTGCCACGAATGCTAAAACTCCTAGGCTACACAAGAATGACGATCGATAAACAATGTTTTTCATAAATTTTCTCGAAATGCTCTAGAGGGCTTATGCAAACAGCTAGAAATCGCGCTTTTTTCAAGGACTGTTTAGTTATTTAACAATCTCTGTGAATTGGAACAATCTCGAACTGTTACTGATACCTTTCGCTCGCATTTACCTATATCCGGTTTTTATAATAGCATTTCCTGTTTTTGGCGGCTTTATGGCTTTAGGGGATTGAGGATGCAGAGATGGTGTAGAAACTCTAAAGGCTGCTATTCCATAACGCTATTTTTGTTACCAAATGCTTCCCAATAACATTGATGTGCATTTTTGAGATTTTCAATGGTTATGGGATATCCATTATCGAGAGTAAGAGTGAAGCTTTGGTACCGTGTTTGCACCAGTCCTGCAACGCATCCTATTGTAAGGATGTTGTTTTGATTTTGTGTTGCTGACAGGATTTCCGGTTCATAGGTAGCAATCGTCAACAACTCTTGAGTCCATTCCTCATCCGTAAAATTCTGATACTCAAAAATATCACAACTATCCAATTGTACAATAATTGCGTTTCCATCTTTGCTAAACATATGACGGAGATACTCAATTTCAATAGTGAGGAGTCGCGTATCTTGTCGAGGTGCTGCAATCTTGGCAATCGTTCCATCATGCAGAAGGTTCCATAAACTGAGTGTCATAGTAGCATTCAAGATATTTCGCATTCCTCAAGAGAGGTTCCGACTCAGACTCAATAACTATGAACGACTAATTCTTACAGTCTGTGGGTTAGCCAGGTTGCGGCTTTAGTGTTAAAAATCTGTCTCTAAACAATGGTTAAATTGGCTCTCTTAATTTTCTTAACCGCCACAACATTAGAAGTTAGCTATTTTTTTCTCTAATTCTTCTGATCCTTTTTCAGCATACCTAGCTGAAATTCAAATCGATCCATGTTTGATTCAGGGATGGCTGGCTGTTCCTCTATGGTTCCTAACTTTAAAATACCAAATTGCAGCAGTTTTACTTCCCGAACGGTTGTCCCCACCACTGCCAGCATTCTTTGTTGAAAGGCGATCGCCATTTGTAAATAAGCTCTGACTCTAGTTGCAGCCGTTGTTTTCGATTACCCGGCGCTCCATACCAAAATGCTATGGCTACACTCACATCCAGGGAATAACGCCGATGCAGCTCGATGTAGTTAGCAATGTAGGTGTGACAATCGTGGCTCATCCATCGTTGCTTGGGAGTACGGTTTGTTTCTCCTATATACAGCACCAAGGGGAGTTCGTTGTCGATAACGAAGTAGAGGCAAGTACGATCGCCCCCATCCGGTTTCTCACAAAATGAGAGATTGTGCAGTTCCAGGGCAAAGGGGTCTATGTTGTTGGGGTCACAGGGATTTGGTGCGAGCTCGAATAGACTTCCCTGTCGCGGTTGGTCAGCACCTTGAGATTGTTGGTGTTCAAGGATGCGCTGTTTCCAGGAATGCAGCGCCTCACAACTCATTGTTAACTGAGGAGATTTCGGGGTTCTGGCTTTGGGCTTAAATTCAGGGAAAAGTTCGATTTCCGACACGGGTTTAAAGATTAGTTGGACGATCGCTGTCAAGTTTAGCTCAAGGAAATTCTACCAAATACCACGCTCCCGGTAGTAATGTCTCCAAATATGGAACGGGTTACTGTCACAATTATACCAAACTGATGACAGCGGTTGTTTAAAATATTAGCAAAATCTTGAGATTCAGCTACAGATTTCTTGGCAGCTCGATGTTAAGGAAAGTTTATTGAGCCAAGTTTCAGAAACTGTCGGATTCACATTGCCCTTATATTCGATCGATTCTTAGCTTTTCATAATAAATCAAATCACAGCTTTTGCACTTCTTACGGGCTGATGACAATCCAAGGGAAAGGAAAATCATCATGCTTCGCTTTGGGGGGATGATGTTTTGGCTCCCTAACTATGAGAATCTATCATCGTTTTGGCTCCCTCCAAGAAAGAGCTGAATCATTTCTGCCAATATCTGAACGTTTGACTTATTCTAGACTTTCGGCAAACTCATGAATCTAGAGGAATTAGTAAAGTTTCTGAAATATGAAACTGACCTCAACAGATTCTTTGATTCCACTGCTGGATACTATTTTCAGAACCAAGTGCTTCCATCACCAACCGAAGCTCAAAGGGTAAAAATAGCCCTAGCAATAAGCGACCAGATAGAAGGTAAGCAGCCTCAAAGTACCGACGCAACCTATCTAGCAGCATATAAAATTGCAGAATCTGTTTAACTATTGACCACTCTCATTCTACTGGGAGGTCAGATCTCCTACTAACCCTCAAATACATGGCAAGAGATTTAAGTGCTTACAATGTACCAGCTTACTGCTGCTATTCCTGCCCCTTTGGTGGGAGAAAACCGATCGACCTCCCCCCCGATCGACTTACATACTATTACGATCAACTCCTCAATGGCGGCTCCCAGCACTTATGCCACAGCGCGGAAAAAACTATTTGCCGAGGCGGACGAACTATTCAACTCCGATGGTTTTGTTCGTTAGGTATCATTGAAGAACCTACCGATGAAGCTTTCAATCAAGCTGTTGCAGAAATTGAATTGAAGAGAAACAAAAACGATGGAAACACTAGAAACGATGGAAAAACAGAAAACATCTCAGAAACACATTGATTTGTTTCTGAAACCCCAAGATTGTTTCTTCTTGTACAATCCCTCTAATTGGTGTCCTGGCTGGGCGATCGGTCAAATTGAGCTTCCTATCCCTACTAGCTATTCCCGTTGCTTGACTTTGGTTCGTGATGCTGAAGGTGGCTGTCATTGGGTTTCTGCTAAAAATGTTGCCATTCGTGGGGAAAATCATCGTCAGACTCATCTTTTTGAGACTTACTCCGCTACTCGCTTCGATTGGACAAAAATCAACAGTTTTAAGCCAATTGTTTGGTAACTCTATGGAAACCTTAAAAATTACTCAAGAACACATTACTTGGTTTGCTGAACCAAAAGACTGTTTCTTCCACTATGGCAACAATTGGTGTCCGGGTTGGGCGGTTGGTCAAATTGAACTTCCGATCGTTCCCTATTACTCCCGTTCCTTTACCTTAGTTCGAGATTGTAGTGGCGAAAGTCATTGGTTTCCTGCCAACAAGGTTTTGTTTCGCGGTGACTGTCATTTATTCGACAGTTACATCGGAAACACATTCGATTGGACGAGAATCCACACTTTCCAACCTCTGGTTTCCTAACTTCTTACCTAACAGCAGCAGTTTACCAGTTCGCTACTGGTTTTTTTATGCTCAATTCCCCCGTTCCCAACACTAATGCTGATGCTCCTTCTTTGATTCAACACAGATTCGTTATCTGTTACGCCTATTATTCGATCGGTGCTGCCACTGAAAATGGTAGTATTCTGTTCTTGGCTAACTATGAAAATCCTGAATGGGTTACTGATTTTGAAGAAGCCTATTTCTTCGAGTCTAAGGAAAAGGCAGAAAAAGCAGTCGCGACTTTACAAGCCAACTTCAAAGCTAATAATTTCGCCAAAGATTCTGTCTCTGTTATTGTAGTCAATTGGTCAGAATCCGATTAACAATTTTGGCTTTTATCTCTATAACAAATGGGGATAAAAGTCAACTTTTTAGTCTATAAACTCAAAAGCAGAAAAGGGGGATAAGCTAAAAATAATTTATTAGTTGATTACGGACATGGTGTTAACAGCAGGACTAGCAACAAAACTACTGCGATCGACGATTGCCGACTACAATTTCTGGCCTCAATCAGAAAGTGATTCGCCTTTATCAATTAAACGAGCGAAACAGCCGTTTGACGAACCAGCAATTTTATCCAGAGACGCTTCAATGCGGAGAGCTGCACTCAAAGCGATGAATCCTCTGCTGACTACTTACAAACCACCGACTAATCGCCGAATTGAGTACCAGAATTTAGACCAACTGTTTCAGCCATTGATTAAAAATGCGTTGGCTGAACTCGCAACCGTCTCGCAAGCGTTGGCAGGTGAAATGCCAGCACCAGAAGCATACTTTAGCATTTTGATGCCGATCGAAGCTGTGGAGTATTTGACTGAACTTTACCAAACATTCAGTCAATTACAAAATACCAAAGTTGTCTTGGTTCATGATGATGACGGAGACAATACCAGCCCTGATGCTTATACAACTTTGATGATTGCTGGAGAATCAGCCGAATATGAAATTATTTTAGCTCAAGCTGTTTTGATTCAAACATAATTTGAACCTTCAGCTTAGTTTTGACTTCTCTCTTTCTTGGTGTCGATACCGAGAAAGAGAGTATTTCTTTATCGAGGTTTAGGATTGTAAATTAATGCCAATTAGAATCACAGCTCCAACTCAACCCAGCATTCAAGTCGGGGGCTTGCCCTACTCTCTCCCAGTAACCGCAGTCACTGACACTAACACCAATACCGATGTTCGTTTTAAATTGAATGGTGTAGTCGTCGGCACAGATACCACAGCCACGAATGTAGGAACTACGGCTGCACCTATCTATCAATTTGGAATGTCAATTCCAATTAATACCCCAGGTGTTCATCTTATTGAAGTCGAGGATATTTCTGGTACAGCTCCTGTTACAGTTCGATCGACCGCTCAAATTAATTTTGAAGTCAAGGTCAATGCTCCTACAATTTCACTCCGTGTTCCTGTTCTTTACTCAGGGCAAACCGTCGTAGTTGCTGATGTCGAGCATATCCCGACTAATGCGTTCGTTCGGTTCAAGTTGAATGGAATTGTCATCAAAGAATCTCCCTGGATTCCATTCGAGACACCCATCACACAAAATGGAACTCTCATTGCTGATTTGATGCTCGGCACGAGTATTTTGACCACTGCGACCCGCGATGTTGCTCTCATTCCTCCCGAACCTGCCATTGTTGGGCCTCAAGGTCCGATCGGTCCTCCTGGCCCAAAAGGTGAACCAGGCCCGAAAGGTGACAAAGGCGATCGTGGTGATGTTGGCGCTCCCGGTGCGACTGGCCCGGCTGGCGCTCAAGGAATTCCAGGGATTCCAGGCTCTCAAGGGATGCAAGGTATTCAAGGCGTTCCCGGCGTTGATGGCTCACCTGGTGCAGTCGGTGCTACCGGCCCGATTGGCGATAAAGGCGATCGTGGTGAAACAGGAATCCCCGGTATCCCCGGTATTAAAGGAGACAAAGGTGATCGGGGCGAAACCGGATCTCAAGGACTTCAAGGAATTCCGGGTGCAGTTGGCGCAGCAGGCAGCAGCGGTGAAAAAGGCGAACCGGGCGCTCAAGGTAGCCAGGGGTTACAAGGCGCACCGGGCCCGATCGGACTTACCGGCCCTCAAGGAAATCCCGGCATTCAAGGCGTTCCCGGTGAAAGAGGTTTACCAGGTGAACCGGGCAGTCCTGGGCCAGAAGGTTTACAAGGAATTCCCGGCGCTGCGGGCCCGAAAGGCGATCGCGGTGAACCAGGTTTGACCGGCCCGGCTGGTGCTACTGGCGAAAAAGGCGATCGAGGCGAGCAAGGCATCCCCGGTGATATGGGCCCTATTGGTTTGACTGGTGCTAAAGGCGATCGTGGTGAGCAAGGAATTCCAGGCGTACCGGGTGAAATTGGGCCGGCTGGTGCGATCGGTTCGGCAGGTGCAACAGGAGCTCAAGGGCCTCAAGGACTTCGTGGCGAACAAGGGCGACCCGGTTTGATTTGGCGCGGCAACTGGAACGCAACCACGAACTACGCCATGTTCGATTCCGTTGCACATGGTGGGAGTTCTTACATTGCCAATGCCCCGAACATCAACTCACCACCGCCGTCTTTGGCTTGGACTCTGGGAGCAAAACAAGGCGATCCAGGGCCTCAAGGAAATCCCGGAGCCAAAGGTGATACTGGCGAACCCGGCCCCACTGGTTTGACTGGTTCAACAGGAATGCAAGGCGCACCCGGCCCCGCTGGAATTCAAGGGCCTCAAGGACTTAAAGGTGATGTCGGAGCTACAGGAGCGATTGGCGCCACTGGCCCAAAAGGAGATACCGGAGCGCTCGGAGCCAAAGGTGATACTGGAGCGCAAGGTATTCCGGGTCCGAAAGGTGATATCGGAGCAAAGGGTGATGTTGGGCCACAAGGAAATCCAGGGGTTGCTGGCCCGATCGGTTATACCGGCCCTAAAGGTGAGGTTGGTCTGCCTGGTGCGACCGGAGCCACTGGTGCTCAGGGGGTTGCTGGCCCGAAAGGTGATGTCGGCGCGAATGGCCCAACTGGGCCTCAAGGCATTCAAGGCATTGCGGGTGCTGTGGGGCCGATCGGCCCGAAAGGAGACACGGGAGCCACCGGGCCAGCCGGGCCAGCCGGAATTGTTTGGTCAGCGCCAGTATCGTTACCTTTGGCGAGTGGGGCTACGGGCAGCGTAACTTATCAAACCTGTGGAAAATTGGTACGGCTAAATGTGGATGTCACGATAACATACACAAACGTTTCAGGGTTGTTAATTTGTGCTGGTATGCCCAACACAATCTTTAATACTTGGTTCCATTCCACAGCAATGATTTTCCGACCTGATTTAACAATTGCTGCAACGGGACAATGGGGCTTAATGAGATATCAACCAAATAACCGAGAATTAGCATTGATGTTTGACAAAATTGTCAATGAAACTGTGCGATGTGTCAGCAATTTCATCATGGCAGTTAACTAAGAAAAACCATGACTTTTGTAGCAGAAGTACCAAATACTTACAATCCAGCTAAAGAATACATGGTTGGATTTTGGTTAAGCAGCCCAAAGCTTAATGGAGTTCGTTGTATTTACACACGCGATGGTGCAAGTCGGGGATTGAGAAGTCAGACTTTGACCACGCGATTTGTAGGATTCGATCGACTTGAGTTAGCTTGTCGCGCCATCTGTGACGCTAACAATTTGTCATTCATCGACGGCGAGCTGTTCATTCCTGGTAGAAGTTTCGAGGAACTTACGGTATTAGTTCGCGATCGAGCTAACTACGAACTTGCTGAAAAATTTGCTGTTGAATTCCGAGTTTCTGCTGTTAGTTCGGCAACAAATCCCGCCCTAACAGCACAACAAATGATGGATCTCATGCAGCAAATCATTCCGGCACAGGGAATGATTAGTTTGATTCCTCAAAAACTCATTCGGAACACACCTCTAGGCGTTTTGGATGAGGCAACCACCGTTCTTAATTCTGGAGGAACTGAAGGAATTATTCTCAGAAATCTGGACTCAGTTTATTCTGGGGTGCGATCGGACAATCTTCTTAAAGTGAAGGGGATAACAAGCGGAATCTTTACTGTCGTTGGGTTTACGCAAAATCCAATAGTGGGTTACGTGAGTTATATGTCCGTTGAAGGCATGGTGAATGGAGTTAATAAAGTTTCTCGTGTTTACGGCTTAAACGACGAAGAGGAACAGGATTTGTGGATGAACCGAGATTCTTATATCGGCAAACAAGTTCAAATAGTTTACATGGGAGTAACAGCTACTGGTAATCTCCGAAGCCCTGCTTTGGGTCGATTTGTTTAATGAGGAGCAAGAATAATGCTATTACAATTAGCAAATACTTACAGTCCCACCAAAAACTATGGTGTTGCTGAATGGCTCAGTAGCCCCAAACTGGATGGAGTGCGCTGTTTGTATGAGAATCCGACCAGTGGATTGAGGAGTCGATCGGGTTTGACTCGATATTCAGGACTTACCGAAATTGAGCAAATCTGTGAAAGCATCCGGCTAGCAAACAATTTGTCTTTCATTGACGGTGAGCTTTACATCCCCGGAGAACCTTTCGATAGAATTTCTGGGATTGCTCGATCGACGAAAACTACAGCAACTGTTGTCGAAGGGAAACAGAGGATGGAATTTCGCATTTTTGCGATCGGCTTCACTCAATATCCGAATATCCCGGCAGCAGACGAATATAGCCAGGTTCAGCAAATCTTTCCGGCAATGGGGAAGGTTAGCTACGTTCCGCAGAGGTTGATTCAGAATAATCCTCTGGTCATTCAAGCTGAAGCCGACTCAATCAAAGCATCAGGACAATCGGCGGAAGGGATAATGCTGAGGAATCCGAACTCTGTTTATTTCCAGGGTCGATCGATCGCACTTTTGAAGGTCAAGAATTTTGTGAAAGACCGCTTGCCAGTTACCGGGTTCACCAAAGGCTCAGGAAAATATTCTGCATCACTAGGTAATCTCTTAGTTGCCGGCTATCTCAACGAGCGGATTGTCAATGCCAAAGTCGGCACTGGATTTACGGATGCCGAGCGATCGACTATTTGGGCTAACCAAGCTAATTATATGGGTAAAATAGTCGAAGTCATCCATCTTGGCATTACTGCTACTGGAGCTTTGAGACATCCTGTTTTTTCTGCTTTTGTTTAAACTTGCTAAGAAATTCTAACCAATTCTTAGAAATTGTTAGAAACAAGAAACATGAAAAAAACCTGAGCGTGGGTGCAGTCACTCAGGTTTTTTTGTGCAGTTCGTTCGTCGCCGATTCAGTTTAGCTGAAGCTCTTCTTATTAGACCAGTCCTACAAGTTCAGGAATGCTCCCTGCTAATTTCCAACCAGTGGCAGCAGAGTAGATTGGAGTATTTGCACCGACTCCCCACTTAGATAGATCCTGGCTCGTAACTTCGATAAAGCTACCGTCTGGGGCTTTGATTTGCCAGATAATTGGTGGTGCCGAAGGAGTAAGCAACTCGGCTGGAATTGGAGGAGGCAAAACAGGAGCTGTTGGAGCTGCTACCGGGGTAGGCGCGAGAGCTGCTCCAGGAGCTGGAGTCAGTACAGGGCTTGCTACTGGAGTTATTTCAGTCGAAGTTGTTTCAGTCGAAGTTTCAGAAGCACTTGTACCGGCATAAACCCTTTCAAGGAACTTCCTGTCAAACCTAATTTTCGGTCGGCGAGTAGGCTTGTAAGTGGTAGGTTTGCCTGTTCTTGGGTTTCGTCCTTCCCGTTCTGGTTTTTCAATCAATGAGAAAGTGCCAAACCCTTCGATTTTGATATCCTTTCCGCTTTCTAGAGAAGCGACGACACTGGAGATAACTTCTCCAAATGGGAGATTTTCAACAACTGAAGCCATAATTAAAATTTTGATTGAGATAGACGCTTGATTTGATTATGCCCTAGTTTTTTTAAAAGCACAATAAATCACAAACATTTTTCTCATTTTTAGCTATGAAATCGGCATAAAAGTGGTAGTATTTACCACTTGTCGTAAATACCACTCATCGTTAATTAGGTGGTAAACCAAAATCTTCAGGGCTATAAAGACCTGCTGGCATTTTCCCATTTAAGAAATCAATCTGCTCTTGACTCAGGGATTGATTAAATAAACGAACTGTTTTGGTAATAGTTCTACCCGCTTCATCCATATATTTGCCATCGGTATAAATCCGCATTTCACGAGTTTCACCGATCGCCACTTTACTTCGATATTTTTCACCAACCCATCCAAGGGGGAAATAGCCGATATTTTTGGTACTGTCGGGATACCTCATATCGATCGCCAGTTCCATCCGTGCGGCTTGCTGACCCACAGCAGGTTTCAGACGTTGAACAATGCGAATCAGAACATTCTGTCCAGTCCATTCACCTCGGCTCCAGACATTTGGTTCTTGTTTGTGAACGTTGAACACATTGAAGTAGGGCAAAGTATCGGGGTTTTCTTGCAATTCAGTCACGATTTCTTCTCTGAATAGATTGAACACCAACGAGCCAGTGCTGAGCTCAGTAGCTTTAAAGTGAACCGCGCGCCAGTAAGCAGCAGCCCAAGATTTATCGGTGTAAGGCTCACCGTTGGCATCAGCAAATTGTTCAAGAGCTGAGTTTTTGAGAGCTTGGTATTTAGCGGAGACTTCCCGGAGTTTGGTAGTGTCACCCTCGTTTTGTTCCTTCCATCTGATCGCCGCTCCCATCTCTGAGCCATATCCCTTGCGCTGTTCAAACGCAAAATCCATCTGTTCTTGGGCTACCTCTACATCTACAAAAAGCGCATTGTGAAACGAGTTGATGTCGATGTTAGTTTCTAGCTGAGCTGGTCGCCAGTAGGAGTTGACTACTTTGACGAGTCGGGAAATAGTGTCGATCGCATCGTCGGCAACGGCGCAGGGTCGAGTTAGAAAAGTGTCCTTCTCCTTAAAATCTTTGAGCCAGGGAATTTTGCCCGCATCTCCCAGACCGTTGAGATAATCAGTAACCGCCTTCAAACCCTTATCATTATTGGGATATGCCGATTTGAGGGAGTCTACGGCTATTTGCAATTCCTGACTCAGGAAGTTGATGATAGCCATCTCTTTTGGCTCAGTCTGCATTCCTCCCGGCGGGATGTTCAGGACTATTCCTTCTACTCCCGCTGCTCTGGCGCGACCCAACAAGGAGGCCACTACACCGGTGATGTCGTTCATCGAATTGATTGCGACTTCTTGGAGTGCTCCGGTCAGCGCCATTTTAGGAAGCTTGTCAACTTCAGGAGGTTTGTCGAAATTGGCGATCGCATCTCTCAAGTTGGGATACTCTTTGGAGGCGATGAGCTGAACAAAGTCACCATCAAAGTCTCTGCCCAGACTCAGCATGAGCTTGGTGGATGCCGCCATGAGGTTCGTCCCCCGGGTATAAGTGCCTTCAATTCTGTTAATCCACAGTTGGCAGTCTCCCCAATGCCTCATGGGATTGCAAAATACGATGTACTCACCGGGAGCCATACCAGGTGCACAGAAAACTTTCTCGCTAAAAGTGGTTTTTCCGTTATTGTCGGTGCTTTCGTATTTTTGAAAATACTCATCTGGTTGGGACATCAATGACCAGAAACGAACCCCCGCAGCCTTTGCTAAATTCAACCAAACTGCCTGAAGTCTTTCTGCTACCTTACCTGTGATGTAAGGATGAAGCAGAAGTCGTCCTTTGATATCGTATTTAATTATCTCCATTGCAGTATTGACATATTCAGCTTCTGACTGAATACTATCGCCTTGTTCGCGTTCTTGTTCTGCTTCTACTTGATGGATTCTCAACTCTTTAGCCAGAGCTTGAATGGAGTTAGTAGCAGCTACTAACTTCTCACATTTCGTGCGGAGTCGGCTAATTATTTGGTCTTGTTCTAGTGTTTCAAATTTGAACCATTGGAATAGCATCCAACCAGCTTTAGCCATGCGTTTTTCTCCTTCAAATACCAACCCACAAAGCAGTTTTTCTTTGTAGTTTCCGAGTGCGGGTTTGTTGCCTTTGAGTGAACTCCACGGAATGACTAAATCATAGCCAGACCCATCTAATTCTGGATTGTAGGCGATCGTACCCTTTGCAACCCACTTTTTAAATGAGGCTATCCGAAATTGGAGGGGAATTCCTTCGTCATTAGGTAAGTGAACATCACCTGTTCCAAGTATAGTAAGAAACTCCTTAGACCCCTTAGCATGGCTGTCTCCGCTGTTCCAGTGTCTACCATTAGTGGGGTCATCTTGGGGATTACCTTGAGCATCACGCCGGGTATCATCTACAATGACAAAGTTAAATTCTTTACCGACTAAGTGCTTGCATCCGGTGTGCATGATACTCCCGTAAATGATGCGCTTCCATTGCTCAGTTACTTTGCTGCCATAGTAGTTTGAGCCAACCGGAGCCATATTAAAAGTGAATCGCCCGTGGTTACGAGAGCCACTAGCTAAGTCCAGGATATATCGATCGTTCTTATTAGCAATAAAGGGGTCGAGGAGAGCAGCAGTCTTGGTGTTTTCGGGAATTTGTCCAATACAAAATCGCTCTTTACCAGCGTCTTGATGCCAGCCAGAGAGAAGGATATTGCGGAGAGTTACTTTAGGAGTGTTTGACCATTGTTTAAGCACACAATCCCAAACTGACCAAACAGCAGTAGTAGCAATTTGTCCTAAGCTCTCATCAACCCAAGAATATTCAAGGTCGTAATCCGTAGGCATATTAGTCGCCAAAGTAGAATTTTCCTGTTGCTATTTTAGCAACTTTGTCCCCTCCTAATGTAGTAATAATATCGTCCTTGGGAATAAGAATTGGTTCATCGGGATTGGTTAAATCATAGCCAAGAATAAATTCGCGTTTAGCGTTTAGTCCAACTCCGATCATTTTCTCGATCGGCACAAGAGCTTTATTTTTTAAACTTCTTGCATTACTCTTCAATTTCTCAAGAATTTCAACTTGATTCGTGTCGTACATATGGGATAACGACAAGTTAAACTTTCTTGGTGTTTTATCACCAATATCTGCGAAAACGTAAAGGAATTCAGCGAGATCAGTTCGGTTTCTCATGGCGGTGGCAATGATAACGGCTGCACCAATTATAGGAGCTGCCCAAGCCATCAAATAAGCCCAACCACTTGCTTGCATTCCTGTGGTTCCAAAGAGGCGGGGCAACAGACTTGCTCCAGCTTTCAAAGCAGATGCCGCTAAATATCTAACCGCTTCAGCACCCCCTGAACTGCCAGAGAGTTTGAGAACCATCGACACCACGGTATTCGTCAGCGCTGGCAACAAAACTGCGGGAATATTGAACGATTTCAAGAAAAAGCTTCCGAGAAGCCAACTTGCAATGCTTGTGAGTACACCCACTGCCCCTGCAATCGTAGCTGCTCCTCCCACAGCGATCGGCACCAGTGCAGTATTTAGGACGGGCGGACGGCTGTAAATGGAACTGATGGAGTGGCTGTAGGTTGAACTGATGGAGTATGGATTGTGAGCAATGATGTTAGGAATCGTGTTGGTAGTCATAGCAATCCGTGCGGCCTCTGCCCGTCGGATACGTGCGCGAGCGTTCCGGCGTGGATTCCCGGTCAGAGATTCGATCGTTGCTAAAATCTCAGCCTTAAGTTGCTCGACTTTAGTAAGAGCTTGTGATTTCCATGTCTCTATTTGAGCTTCGGCTGTGGCTCCCCCTTGCTGAATTGCTCGAATGTCGGCCTCAATCGAGTCGATCGTTACTGATAAATTAGGCAAATTCAACGATTCGTTGTACGCCATCACTGATGCTTCATAAATTGCTTTTTCTCTGGTACTGGGAAGGAGACTGGCTAACTCTTGCTGACCTTTGCCTGCTAGGTTTGTGAATGCTTTGCTGTTGTAGGCACGGTTGATACCATTAAGCGTCTCCAAAAATACCAAACTGCAATCAATGACCGTTGTTCCTACATTTTGGGATGCTACTAATAAATCTTTGACACCTGCCATCACTGGATTTGCCATAATAAATTGAATATGGGGCAGGCTAAAATACCAATCTTTCCCGCTACTTACCCCTTGATTGACAGCATCGGCTACTGTCAGAATGGATTTTCCTGCCCATACGTTATCGGCGAGCTGTGTTCGTAAATAATCAAATTGACTCATCGTTTTGCCCTAAATACTGCGCTGAAAGTTAGCTTATTTTAACATACCATAATTGGACATTGTAACTATTAACAATGCCCAATTTGCGATTAAGTTAAGCTAAAATTTAGCTCTCAAGAATTGACAACTTGTTCTTTGGCTAGTCGATCGCACTCACTCAACTCAGGAGTTGAATTCCGCGACAGCCACAGCCATGTGATGTCATGAACTTTTACTAACTTATCAAGTTCTTCCCACAAATCTTGGTTAGCGTTACGTTTCCAACCTTTAGCCATCGTATTTACGACGTAGGTTGAATCCGAGAACAGTGTAACTTTGCAAGGTTTCTTGAGAGCTTTCAAAGCTTCGATCGCTGCTGTTAATTCCATGCGATTGTTAGTAGTGGTTGTGTCAGATTTACCACTAATCGCTTTTTTATTGGACTTACCTGGAATTGTGAGGATTGCAGCCCAACCACCAGGTCCAGGATTTCCTGAACAAGCACCATCACAATGAATATTCACTACACGTTTTGTTTCTGTTTCTGTTACTATCATTAACTTAAAAAAAGAACATCAAAACCTAAAAGCGAAGCTACCTGAAACCTTAATTCTTGCTATAATATAACAAACAATTGAGAGTTTTTATGTCAGATAACAGTGATTTATCCAAGGAAAATGAGCGTTTGTTGGCAGAGAATACGGAATTGTTGATCGAGAATACGGAATTAACAAAGTACAACACGGATTTGATAATAGAAACGTTGAGAATCCAAGCAGAAAATCTGAGACTAAATAACCGCTTGGTGGAGATGAACGAGTTAGGAAAATCAATGTATAGGGAGTTTAAGCTCGATCGACCGAATGGAAGTTTGACTGAGAATAATAGAGAATTCATAGAGCTGAAAAGTGGCGGAATCCTCTATTTTGTTCAGTATGTGGATGAAAATGAGAAATCGTACATATCAACAGAAGGTTTAACAGCAGAGGGTGATATAGCTCCTAAGCTTTATTATTTCGGCTACGCTGTGTTTTTCATGGTAGAAGAACTGGTACGACAAGGATTTAGTGGTCTGCCTGACAGATTTTTAAAGTTGTTCGATCAGAATCCCAAGTTTTTAAAGTATGTCGTCAAAGAGTTTGACAGGGTGATGGCAATGGATTATTTATAAGCCCAGCGAAGAAGCTCATGAGCGGTCAAAGAATAGTTAACTCGATGTTTGGTTGAGGAAAAGGCTCTACGTGCTTCATGGACTAAGCGATCGATATCTGGCAGAACCAGAGAATCAAGCTGGTTTTCGTTCATGAAATCAGCAATATAAGCAGACATCAAGTAGGTATTTGCCAGAATTAACTTTTTGGGTTCTTCTTCCAGCATTAAAATTTCAGTTGCTGATGTACCGATGACAAAAACCCCATTAGCAAAGTCAGGATGTTTCGATTTAGTGCTAAAAGTTTTCCACTTGCTAGGAACTTCAATCTCGTTCAGTACAGAATCTGAAGAATAATCAAAGTAATCAGCAACCAGTGCAGCAACGAAAGTCTTAAGAATAACTTCGTTGCTGTGCTTATAACTATAACTGCTATTTTCTAAGATTCTTCTAGCTGCTACGGCTACACTCCAGGCTTTTATTACAGTAGAATGAAGAGAAACTACTGTTAGTTCAATTTCTCCATTTCGATCAATCGCTAAGTAAACCGCATGACCCTCAACACCGTCTAACTGGGCAATAAAACATCTCACAATCACCTTTTGACTCCTATTCATCTCCAGAAACAATTTACGTGTGTTTCTGTTTTTGTTTCTGTTTTTGATTTTCGTTTTCATGATTTTATTGAGCTACAAATTAAGGAACGTTTTACTTATGGACGATCGTAGCAAAGAACGGTTTGAAAAACACATTATTAGCAAGGATAATTGCTGGTTAACATATTTATGGTGTAATCAGAGAGGTTATGGTCAATTCCATCTAAAAAGAAGCCGGATAAATGCTTCTCGTGCAAGTTTTCTGATATACAACGGGGAAATTCCTGAAGGTATGTTCGTATGTCACAAATGCGATAATCCACCTTGTGTAAATCCTGAGCATTTATTCCTCGGCACTCATACAGAAAATATGAGAGACATGGTAGAAAAAGGACGCTCTAATAGAGGTTCTAAAAACCCTCAGTCTAAATTGACCGAAAAAGAAGTCTTTCAAATCAAAGCTTTGTTAGTTGAAACTAACTTAACGGTTGAAAGAATTAGTATATTATTTGATGTTTCCCAACGAACTATCGCATACATCAAACAAAACGATATCTGGAAACACGTTAATTATATTGGTAACAGCAATTTTAGTAACACCAACACCGATGTAAACAAAAACAGAAACAGAAACAGAAACAAAAACAAACCTTTAGAATGGAAACAATTGAGTTTATTTGACTAACTAAAGCAATCCCATAATTTGCAAATGTCGATAAACTACAATTTCCTCAATCCCAACTTGACGACCGATTGCCTTCATGGATAGCCCCTCAGCTCTGAGCGATCGAATGCGTTCTCTCAGAGCTTGAATTTGTTCAATGGATTGAGTAACTGGTTCTACTTGCTTAGGATGTAAATTCCATGCCCTGATGCTGCGCTGTACCTTTGCTGCTGTCGTGTTGGTATGTTTGGCTATCTCGGAATAAGACAGCCCTTGACGGTACAAATGGATTTGCTCTTCTACATTGCTCATCTCTTTGCAACAATTACTAATGTTGAGGAAGTAAAGAAGCTAGAAACTGGAGACGCATTAAGGGCACAGTGGCTTGGGGGACGCAGATCGACAGACCTGCTAAGTTGATTGCTTCTGCCCTACCGGAAGTTCTGCGCTCTACTCCCGGTTCCGCTGGCGGGGGATTCATTCTCCACCAGTGGTCATAATGCAATCCAGCCAGGTAGTCGGGAATCCGAGCATCCAAAGGCAGAGTTCGGGATTCAGCTTCTGGGTAGCGGGTAAACGACTTTGCAATTTCAATCTGGTTTCTAAGGTGTTTTGACCAGCCCTCCCACCCTTGCCGTTGCTCAAGGCTAAGGTTGTTGGTGTGGGCAATGACAAACACTCTTTGTCTCTCGTGTGGCGCACCGCACTCCGACGCGCTGACGACTTCAACTTCTGTGTCAAATCCAGCCATTCGCAAAGCTCCCAAGATTGTTCGCAAACCTCTATGAATGACTCCTTTTGGGTTTTCAATAATGACAAAATCTGGCTGGGCTTCAACGATGACTCTGTACATTTCCCACCACAATCCTGATTCAGTTCCTGCCAATCCTTCTTTCTTTCCTGCGTTTGATGTATTTGTGCAAGGAAAACCACCAATGACGATCGTAGGAAAGCCGACTTGTCTGAGTTTGGGTGGATGATATGTTCTGATATCTGACCAGATGGGGATATTAGGAAAGTGTGATTGGAGGACTTTTTGAGCATAAGGATTAATTTCGACAAATTGAAAAGTTTGATATCGATCGCCAAAAACTAATTGTGCTGCTAATTCAAATCCTCCAATTCCTGAAAATAAACTAATCGCTTGCATAAAATCTAATTATGCCCACTGCCAGTAATTATTTTAACGGTTGTTTTTTGCCCAATCGCTCTTTCCCCGCAAACAAGTTAACGCATTTCAGTTTCATCTTAGGTTTCTTTTTATTCTATCATTTGAGCTTTGCTATGAAGTAATAATTTTAGATAATTAACTTGCCTCATGACTAAAATTGTAATGGTTTCGGGCAGTCGATCGATAACGGATATTCGCCCTGGGTTGCAGTCTATTAACTGCATAATGGAGCTGAACTTTTCGATAATTCTAGGTGATGCGCCAGGAGTTGACAAGCTAGTTCAAGAATATCTCCGCAACAGCAATTATTTGGATGTTAAAGTGTATTTCGCTCTCTGGTCGGGAAACGGGAAACCGAGAAACGTTACTGGATTTCAGACGGTGGGAATTCCAGGTAGTTATGTCGATCGGGACAAGGCAATGTGCTCAATTTGTGATTACGGTTTAGCTCTCTGGGACGGCAGGAGTCGTGGAACTAAGGACAATATCGATCAAACTGGCGGCAAAACTAAAATCATCAGAATTTGAAGTATTTGAGGTTTGTGTGTGAGGTGCGCTTCGCGATGGGGGAGTGACCTCTCACCCACAAACTATATTTTTAATGTCAGAGAAAATGTCAAAAATTCATATTAATCCAATGAACCTGTTCCCTTATGATGTGAACCGTCAGTCAGGAAACTATTTCGATCGTAATGGTAAACCTGTCCCGGATGAATTAATAAGAGGACATTATGCTGTTGCCTATGAAGGTAGGGATGTTCGTCTATCTAGCTGGGCATGGAAACAGCGCAAGGAATTGACTAACTTAGCAACTTACTTTGATGGCACCAGTGCTGAGGAAAAGCGCCAAATTATTTGGCATCAATTTCAAACTCGAACTGTGAACCGATATTTCCTTCGTTTCTGTGAGAGCTTCAGACATGAGCCTCTATTTCTTTGGTATGTCAGCAAATACGACTTACATACGGCTCAATTTATCAAGCGCTTTCTGGAGTGGTATTGGAAAGAATACCCAGTGAGTGAACAGTAGCGAAAACAGTTTCGTTTCTAGTAATACTTCGTTTTTCGGGGATGATTTCTCTCTGAAAAACGATGGAAAACCTATCTCTTTACACCTGGATTGTACGTAGAAACTTTGCTGAAGCTGATTTTTGGCTAATAAACAAAGGCAGCAAAGATAAATTAGGCGAACCAGTGAAAAAGTTTGAACCATTCCTTACAGGTATCAAGTGTCCAGTGTTGATTCTGCCTGACTACGGATTCTATTTGTGCCTGTACCTACAACAGCAAGGACTGTGGAAGCAATATTCGATCGGCTCAACGAACCTTCAACATCTTCGGATGAGAGATGTCAAAGAGGTTTTTCAGTACCTCGCCCGTCAACACCAAATTCAAACTCAAGCCCGGTTTAAGGCTTTTGTGCCTGCTCCCGTTCCTGTGGAAAGACAAGAATTCTATGTTTCGCTTTGAAGTCCAGAAACAAGAAACGCTTCCAGAAACACTTCTCATTTCAGAAACAGAAACCAAGAACTGTTTTTGAAATGGTGAATAGTGCTTCGCTGTAAGGTGTTGAGGCATCTTGTCTCGTTTCCAGATTCTAGATTAAAAATTAGGAACAAATCAAATCATGGACAAGGTTAATTTTGCGGGAGTTGAAGGGCAAGTAGTCGAGACTTCCCCGCACGGCAGCTATGTTGTAGTCAAGCTGAGCGATCGAATCAGCATTGTCGGAACTACGAATAATCAGTTCAATTGGCAAGAGATGCCCGATGCCAGTTCTGGATTTGATTCATTCATCACATACATTGGCGTTCGATCGAAAGCTGAGGCTACTAAATATCTAGCTGTTGTAGCTAAAGTTGGCGGTTACACAATCAAGAAAGAAGGAGAAGCCAGAAAAGCCAAGCGTGTTAAAGATTTCGCCTTTGAAATTAAAGTACGTGGCTTAAGTCCTGAGTTTGTTGCTGAAGTAATTCGTTGTAAGCAAAAGTAGCCAACTGTTTAGTTTCTCCTCACTCAATTACTGAGGAGAAACTAACACCTAATCCAATTCATGAGCAAGTCAAATGACTGACACAACTGACAGAACAGACAAAATAGTTTACGACTTAATTCAAAGATTTGAAGTTGTTGACGGTGTACCTAAATTGATATCTAGCCAAATCCACAGCATCGAAGGCGGAACAAATTTGTTTTCGATCGCAGAGTCTTGGATGGCGAAGCATACCAAATTAGAACGATTCAACAAACAGCAATACGTTGCTTACAAAACGAAAGGCGAGAAAAGATATCAACTGGTGCTAGCTCCTAGAACCAGTTTTCTTCAGGTATCCTTTGCACCTTCTAGTCTTAGTGGCAAAATTCAGTTTCAAACTGAATCTGATTTGCTGTTTCCTTACGCACTCAGGGTAGCAATCTATAACAAAGAAACTCTCATCCAGCTTCTCAATGACCTTTTCTATACCAGTAACAAGAGGACAGAAACATGATGCAAATAGATACACAAACTGAAACTGATCAGGAAACTCTACGCCTGCGTGATGCGTTCCGGGTGCTCGCATGGGAGGTTTTTGAAACCAATCCTCTGTTTCGTGAAGATTTAAACCAGCGTTACACCAGATTCTACAGTCGCTGGAAACAGAGCAAGATTCGATCGATGGATTTGACTCAACTCACAGAGCTAGCAGCCGAAAGAGGTTTCTCAGTTGAACAACTGTTAACCATCCGAGAATGCTACTACGGCATTGCTCAACCTTATCCACCAGAATTCTTTCTGAGTAACTAGCCAAAACTAACATGATGGGGAGTTTTGTCTCTCCATCAATCCGGTAATGTGAGTAAGAGCAGTGCCAGGAAGTTATTCGTAAGGTCGCTTCGCGATGAGGAGGTGAGTAAATTTTTGTCACAGGAGCCTAACATCATGGAAAAGATTAAGAAAATCATCCCAAATCTCTCTGAATTCAAAGAGTATTTGAGAAGTTTGATTGATGAAATGGAATACAGCCACAGTAGCTTAACCAACAAAAGGTTAGAGCTTTGGCTGTTTAACAAAGTCCATCTCGGCAATGGTCAAGTTAGCCCTGGCTATTTCAACATCAGGCTTTATGACCTTTGCCAACGCATTTACCCAGGCTGTGATATTGGTTTGCTGACCTATCACGGCAAAGAAAGAGGTGGCAGTTGTGGGTTGATTGCCTCCCATAGAGATCATGGCTATGCACAACCCTTAGCTGTCTCCCTAAATTTGGGCATAGCGGAATTTGTCGTAGATGGAAAAAGCTATGTGTTGAATGATGGTGAGATTGTGAAGTTTAATTGTAAGCTTTCTCATGCAGTACCTCGCATCATGAGTGAGGAACGGTTTAGTTTGGTTTTGTGGAAGCTGAATGAAGCCAAGGGTTATAAATCGCAGATGATGATGCCGATCGATTGGTAGTCATTGGAGCAAAAATAGGGCGATTAAACAATTAATTGCCCTATTTTTCATTTTTCTTGAAGTCGTAGCTTGCGGGCGCGTAGCGCATCGATAGTTTTTAGATTTAACCAGAAAAGTCTTGTCGATTAGTGCGCTTCGCGGTGAGAGTGCGAGTAAATTTATCTGTAAGTGAAATGAAAAAGATAATTTCTAATCCTACCAGTTCATCTTCTCGTACATCTTACAAAAAGTTTGGAATTAACGATCGAATCGGTCGCGATTGCCGTTTTGAAGATGGAGTCTGGATACACAATGATGGTGAAGGTGATAGCTACTTCTCCTGTGAAATCCCTCTCTGTCGTAACGGTGACAGAATTGAGCTTCACGGACTTTACACAACTACTTATGGTGACGACTACAGCAAGATTCAAGAAATGAAACTCTCTTCCGGGCCCTGCATGATTTTCCATTTTGTGTGGATAGACGAAGAAGGAAACATCGAAAAAGGGTATGCAGATAACTTTGAATCCGCTATCTGGTAGAGATTTATCCCGGTTCGTCCGGGATTTTCTCTTCTCTCCGTTTAGCTTAGTTTGCTCTCAGTACGATCGATACTTCAACTCTAACAATTGCCGTAACTTCTCCCAAAGATTCCAATTACTTAGGTACATAAAGTCTGTCGTTAGGTACGCTTCGCGATGGGGAGTTGAGCTAGGTTTTCTTAGCTTTCGTTCAATTTCTTTACACTACTTTTAAAGGTTTTTCTCATGGCTATTACATTTCCTTCCAAAACTGGCAAGAAACGTTCCATATTGCTTGATGCCTTTCGTATCCTGGCTTGGGAAGAATATCGAGCCACCAACAAAGAATCACTCAAGGAGTCGCAATATGGCGGCTATGAAGTTTTCGAGGCTGAATGGAAATCTCATGATATCCACGGTATGTCTTATGTGGAACTTTTAGGGTTTGCTAAATCCTTAGAGTTCGCTGAGAACGACTTACTCAATCTCCGATCGAACTATTACGCCAAAAAGGGCAATTTCTCTCGCTCCTCAAAATCCAATGGGTCTGGTACTTCAGAAACTTTACCAGAAACAGTCACTCAATTAGCTTCTGTTATCGATGATTCTGATGATTCTGGTGATTCCCAGGAATTGCCAAAATACGATGAAGCGCCTTTCTAGTCCAGTCGATCGACCCTGGTAAACCACAGAAACCTCGAAGTTTATTGCTTTGAGGTTTCTTTCCCATGTTTAAAGAAAACAGCCAGCTCCCGATAAATTGTCTGTTAGGTGCGCTTCGCGATGGGGAGTTGAGCTAGTTTTCTTAGCTTTTGTTCAAGTTCTTTACACTACTTTAGAGGTTTGTCATGACTATCGTATTTCCTTCAAAAACTGGTAAAAAGCGTTCTTTATTGATTGATGCCCTTCGTATTCTTGCATGGGAAGAATTCAGAGCTGTGAACAAAGAAGAATACAAAAACCTTGAATTTCGTGGATATGAAGTATTCGAGCCGGAATGGAAAGCTCATGAGATTCACGATATGACTTACCTTGAAGTCGTTGCGTTGGCTAAATCCTTAGAGTTCGCTGAGAATGAATTGCTCAATCTCCGATCGAACTATTACGCCAAAAAGAATTCGTCTGCTACCAAAACCTCAAAGAATAATGGTAACGGCAACGGTGCAGCTATGGCAATGGCAGCACAAGAATTCGATAACGGTGATTTATTCTAGCCGATTGAATTTCTAATAAAGAAAACTCTGAAGTCACCGAGACTTTGGAGTTTTTTTTTAGAGTGCCACGAACTTATCTGTAAGCCGTAGCTTGCGGGGCGGAACGCCATCGATAGAAGCAAACTCAATATCAGTCATTTTATCAAAATCTAGATCCAGAGACGGGTCTGTGAGGCGCTTCGCGATGAGGAGATGAGTAAATTTATTCCGTTATATCAGGAATCAAAATCATGAAATTAGCTGATTTGTTAACTTCTATTTCTATCATTGGTTTGTTGTCCACTTACACAATCCCTGTGAGTCTCAGACTTATAGCAAATGCGAAAGTAGCAGGAACTCTCCTTCAGTTGCATCAGACCTCGAAACAATCAAGATATGATGCAATCGTGAATTATGGACAAGTCCGATCGGTTGCGATATTTGCTGGTGAAAAACCAGCAATCGCAGAATGTTTAAATGGCGTTTGTGGTAAGCCAGTGCCATTGCCCGAAGGCATTGTCATCAAATCCACATTTCGGGGAATTGATGCCAAAATTGCTGGCAAAGCTGGAGCAGATAAAGCCACTTTGATTAGTTGGGCTAGCGAGACGAATGCTGGCATTGGTGGGAGTTATGGCCAGCATGGAAAGGTTCTTTTCAGTCACCCTTGGTCACTGAAGACCTTTTGTGTAGTTAGAGGTGGAAACCACGGCAATGCGGGTGAATATGTCGTCAAGAAAGATAAGGAATGTAAGTAGAAGAAAATCTCTAGCAAGTGCTAGAGATTTTTTTTATGCCCCGCATCAGTTACTCACTTTACTCATACAGACAGAAAACTTAGGACAAAATCATGAACAAGAAAATTATCGGTTTAGCAGCTTTAATTGTCGTTGGTTTCGCTTCATGCCAATTCATGAAACCAAAACAAACACAAGAAATTCCAGCAGCGCCAGCCGTCAAAGCATTACCTCAAGATCCATCACTCCAGGTTTACTTCAATCAGTCTCAGACTTCTAGTTACACGGAGCCTTATCGTCAGATCACTCGATCGGGACATGATTTAGAACAGCTAATGGTCTATTCCATCAACAGCGCCCGTGAAAGCGTCGAGGTCGCAGTTCAGGAACTTCGGTTGCCTCGGATAGCGCAAGCTTTGGCGCATCGCCATCGCTCCGGCATCCAGGTTCGAGTCATTGTCGAAAATCTCTACAATCGTCCGTTAGCGAAGCCCTCGGAGAGGATGGCTCTTTCTCCCTCTCAGGTGGTGGCGTTGCCCAAGAGAGAACGCGATCGCTATGCCGAACTCGTTCAGCTTGCCGATGCCAATAAAGATGGCTCACTTTCAGAGACAGAAATCTCCACCAGTGATGCTCTTGCGATCGTCCGTGAGGCCGGAATCCCGATGATTGATGATACGGCTGACGGTAGCAAAGGCAGTGGATTGATGCACCACAAGTTCATCGTCATTGATAGGAAAACTCTCATCGTCACTTCAGCAAACTTCACGACCAGCGACATTCACGGCGATTTCAAAAGCGCTGAGAGTCGCGGAAATCCCAACAATCTGCTGAAACTTCAGAGCCCTGAATTGGCAAAAGTTTTCAGTGAAGAGTTCAGCATCATGTGGGGCGACGGGCCCGGACGGAAGCCAGACAGCAAGTTTGGCGTGAAGAAACCGATTCGCCAGATCGCTAGAGTTCGAGTTGGCAGCGCGACCGTTGCGGTTCAGTTCTCGCCAGCGACCAAGAAAACTCCTTGGCAGCAGACACCGAACGGATTGATCGATCGGACTTTAGCCAGTTCATCCAAGTCAGTCAATTTGGCATTGTTCGTCTTCTCTGCCCAGCAATTGGCAGATACACTGGGAGTTAAATCCCAGACTGGAGTTGGTATCAAAGCTTTGGTTGATTCGAGTTTCATCTATCGCCCCTACAGCGAAGCGATGGACATGATGGGTGCTAGCCTGCTTGAGGGCTGCAAGTTGGAAGTCGAAAACCGTCCGTGGAACCAGCCTCTGACCACGGTTGGGATGCCAAAACTTCCTGTAGGCGATCGACTGCACCACAAGTTTGGTGTTGTAGATGGAACTACCGTTATCACCGGTTCTCACAACTGGAGTGAAGCTGCCAACCGAGCAAATGATGAAACGCTGTTGGTTGTTGAAAGTTCCACAGTTGCAGCCCATTTTCAGCAAGAATTTGATCGACTCTATCAGGGCGCAATCCTCGGTCTGCCCCAGCGCATCAAGCAGAAAATGGATTCACGGAAATCTGAATGCAAGTAGAAAAGTCTCCAGCGAGGGCTGGAGATTTTTTTACTCTCCCTTATAATCAAAAAGTTTTTAAACTTCAAGCATCAACAGCGCTTCGCGTTAAAGAGGTAAACCTATTTAGATAAACCTATGTTGCACCTGAAGAACTATTTCAATGAATCTGAACAACAAGCTTTAGTTGAGTTGACCCGAAATATAGCTAAAACAAATGGCGGAATGACAATCCCGGTTATGCCCACTGGTAGCAAATTCAACTGTAGTCAAACCAGTTGCGGTTTAGTTGGTTGGCTGTCAGATCGTCATGGCTACCGTTATTCCAAAATTAATCCTCAGAATAATCAACCCTTTGCTGCAATGCCCGCTGAATTAGTAGAGATTGCTCAACATTTAGCCAAGTTAGTTGATGAACCTAATTATCAACCAGAAACTTGCTTAATCAACTTTTACGCAGCCGAGCGAAAGAGTAAAATGGGTTTGCATCAAGATAATACCGAGCGCAATCTCATACCCTGTATTATCTCCATCTCCCTCGGTGATGACTGCATCTTTTCGATCGGTAGCAACCGTAGTAGAAAAGATCCAGTTACAGATATCACCCTTCGATCGGGCGATGTGTTGATTTTGCATGGTGAAACTCGATTAGCTTACCATGCAGTCAAGAAAATTGTACCAGGAACTTCCCCCTTGTTGAAAAACAATGGTCGATTAAACCTGACGATTCGACAAGTTTATTAGCCCCAAGTCAGGAAAATTAGTAATGCTTCGCTGTGAGTTATTGAGCTTTTTCAAGGTAACAACTCATGGCGACCAACGTTTTTGCTTTAGCACAACATATCGATCAAAGTCTCAATCGTGAAACTCAGTACGATTTCTCTGAATACTCCGAACTCTTTGAACCGAAAGAATATCACACAGCAATGATTACTGGTCATCGCTGGATTTCGCAAAGTTACAAGCCATACATCGACAAACTTATCATGATGGCAGTTAACCAAGGTGTCAAAAAGTTCTTTTGTGGCATGGCTTTAGGTGCTGACCAAGTAGCTGCTGAAGTTTTGATTTACCGTAAATTGAACTGGACAGCCGTAATTCCTTGCGCTGACCAACACGTACTCTGGAAACGTCGTCAACAGACACATTACAAGAAACTGTTGGCACAAGCCACAGAACACGTCTGCCTTTACAAGAATTACAGTCCTGGTGTTATGCAAGCCCGCAATTCTTGGATGGTGAAGCGATCAGATATCTGTTTAGCTGTTTTCAGTGGCGATCCTCATGGTGTCGGAGGAGGAACTGCCACCACTTTCAACATGGCAAAACAGAAGAATTTGCTCATTTATCAGTACGTCCCGGCTGAACGCAAGTATCTCATCATTGAACCCAGTTACCACCAATTAAGGCTCTTCTAGCTAGTTCAAATTCAGTTGATAATTTCCACTCCAAAATCTCTCTTACTTCCAGGAACAAAAGCCAGAAGTGAGAGAGATTTTCTTTGACAATCCATCTAGATGCTAACAGGAATCATGCCAAAAACCAAAAAAGTTGTAATGACTCACATCCACCCCCGGATTGCCAAACTTGCCCAGGGTGCGATCGACCGTGGCGAAATCATCAGTTGCGATCGAATCTCAGACAACTCGTATTTAATTAAGCGATCGATGGACAGCAAAAGCCGACCCAAAACAATTAAATACACTGCTGTCGGTGCTGCCAGCCTTTTCTACCTTCTCAACGCATCAGCCAACGCTAGCGAATCCCCCGATCCGTATCTAAATAATCAAGAACCTGATTCTGATTTTAGTTCGGATTATTCAGAACCAGAGCCAGAATTAAAACCAGAGCGCGAATCGGGTTCCCGACCTGAACCTGAACCTGAATATTTAGAACCAGAGCAAGAGCAAGAGCCAGAGTCAGATTGGGAAACAGAAGCAGAAACAGAATTTCTAGAAGCAATCTAAAAACATTTGAGAAACAGAAACATCATCATGTTTTGCTCTGTGGAATGATGATGTTTCTGTGAATCGGATTGTCAAAAGATTAAGAAAATCTAAAAAAAGTACCCCAAAACTGTCGCTGGGGGTGCTTCGCTTTGGGGAACTGATTCTTTATCGAAGTAACAACTATGTCAATCCTACCATCTTCCAGTTCTTCCACATCAAGTTTACCACAAATCCAAACTCCAGATTGGAGAACTGTAGAGTTCAATGCACCGATTCCCTGCAAAGCTTCGGACAGAATTCTTGAAGAAGCGATCGGCAAACTGATTAATTTGAATGAAATAGTCGATCGGCTCCAGGCTCTTGATTGCCAACATTGCACACCATTCACGACGGAGCAAGTTAAGTTTGCTTTCCTGAAATGGATTGAGAATCATCTTGAGTCGATCGAACTCCAACCCGAATGGTTTATCAATCGGGATTTTAAGCATTTCGAGCGTTATTTACCTGAGCTTGATGGTTTCTTCTTTCCAGAGGAAGAGTGCGACCCAGGAGCTATTTATGAGGAACAAGCTGCTCAATATGCTGCTGAATTAGCTACTACTGACTCTCAACCATCTCAATTTGAAGATGCTTTTGACGGCACTCCCGAGCAAGCAGCCGTAGCAGCACTTGATTGGTAGCCAAGAGTAGTTAAAAAATCCGTTGACATAGAAACAGATTAGAAACAGACCAATATTCTGTTTCTATGTCATCGGTGACTACCGTATTTACCGAGCAAATTCTAACATGGATATTTCGACACCACATTTACAGAGACTTGCTGAAATTCGCAATCAAATTGAAGCTCTCAAAGCTGAGGCTGAAGCAATCGAACCTGATGCTATTCTTGAAGGCTTTGATGTTCTTCAAGCTCAACAATCCCGGAAACAGATTGTCTATAACGATGCCAATGCCAAAATTGTCATTCAGTTCCGAAATCAATATGATGACCAAATCCTTCCCATTCAGCGCTTGGATGAGGACATTGCACGAGAATATGAAAACCTCTGCCGATCGAATGCTGAATCGATCGAATCTTCTAAAGCTCTCATTAGCGAACTTCAAACCAAACTCCAAGAAGCAGAAGCAAAACTAGAAACGTTTCTGACTTCTGAGCATTTGGAAAATCTGCACAAACAACGGGCGATCGAACTCAAGAAGACAGAATTTCAAGTGCCAAAATTAGCGGTTTATGTCCATCAATTAAACCGTTAAAATATGGAAACTAGCTACTGATGCTATTGTCACTTTTGGCTAGTTTCCAATTGATGTAATGCTTCGCTGTTGGGCTTTGAGTTTCTTATTTCTCATGTAGAAACAGAAACTAGAAACAAAAACTGAAACCTGAACTGAAACTTAATCTGACTCAAAAACCATGCAGAATCCAATCATTTTAGACGGATACGCATTCCGAATCCCCGGTGTCCCTAGCCGTTACAGAGCGAACTGTTCCCGCGATTTTGGCGTGTTTGTTACCGGAGACACGAAAGGCTTAAACATTCTTGAAGTTCAAGAAAGAAATTTAGCTCGTGGAAAGTTTGTGGAGATGGCGGTGTGTGCGATCGGCTCCAAAACGTTAACATTTGAGCCAAACTACGTGAATGAAGAATTCACCGAAATCTGGGGATTCCCAGTAAGCGGAGGTATGAAAGAGTTCTTTCATGCCAATTGTTCTGAACTGTCAACTTTCCTGATTCATCGGCAGTCACGAGACAGGTTGAAAACTCTGGTTGAGGGCTTCAGTCAGCAAGCATTTAATTCTTGGGTTGAAGAGGGAATGCCAGGGGATTACGAACAATATGCTCGTAATAAAGCTGCTGATGCTCTATTCACGAATATCTTCCGCTTTGAGTTGATTAAACAAGAAAGTCGGGAGTATGGAGCTTATTACGCAGTTTCTATCTCAGTTCGTCCGCCAAATAATGCTTTAGATGAAGCAGCTCTCAAAGCAGCACGGCAAGTCCATGAGGCCGAAACTCAAGGATTCATCTGTTGTGAAGACCCTCGGCTAGTCGAAAACGAGCAAATGTGTATTGCCTCCATGCCTGCTGCTCAAACTCCAGTAGCATTGCCTGAAGCTGAGCAACAGCCAGCAATTAATGTGAGCACAGCGTCCGCAAAACAAATCAAATCTGCTAAGTAATCTGCCGTTTAACTGAAAGAGTTGGGGAGCAATCCCCAGCTTTTTTTTTAAACGCAGAGCCAGAGTGCGAATCAGTCCATCAACACCTAAAAGTAACCACACAAGGGAGAACAAAAACAATGGGAACTAAGATTTCTTGGGCGACAGATGTATGGAATCCTATCGTAGGATGCTCTCGCGTACCAAAAAGTCCCGGATGCAAAAATTGTTATGCAGCAAACCTCGCTAAGTCGGCACGGTTACAGCAATTTCCCCAGTATCGAGAAGTTAAGGAATGGAACGGAAAAATTGCCTTTGTGCCGTCACAGCTAACTAAACCATTTAAATCCAAAAACCCGCAACTCTTTTTCCTTTCAATGAGCGACCCAGGGCATCATAATGTCAAATTAGAATATCTCGATCGGATGTTTGCGGTAATGGCAATCGCAAACGATCACCAATTCCTGTTTCTGAGCAAGCGACCTGAAACCGTGAAAGCTTACATAGACGAATTAACAGCCGATCGTTTGTATGAAGCAGCCAAATATTTCTGGAAGGAAACCGAAATCCCCAAACGACTCTGGCGATCACAGGAGCAACTGAAAGATTACTTTGAGAAGTTGGAATTTCCGCTCAAGAATCTTTGGATTGGAACCAGTGTCGAAAACCAGGAAGTAGCCGATCGCATTCTAGAAGTCAGAAATACTTCAGCCCACATCCGGTTCATTAGCTGTGAACCATTATTAGAACGGGTCGATTTGCGAAAATATCTCGGTATTTGTGTCGGCTGCCAGAGCTGCGAGTTTCGAGGCGACCATCGAATTGGAAAACCGATGGTGAATTGGGTTATTTGTGGCGGAGAATCAGCCCAAAAACGCAGCGATGCCCGTCCGTGTCATCTGGATTGGTTGCGATCGATCGTCCAGCAATGTCAAATGGCTGATGTTGCGGTCAGTGTCAAACAGCTTGGGTCTAATCCGGTCGATTCTGTTATGTACATCGACGGCGTTGCGATGACCACTTTTTCTGTCAAAGTCAAAGACCACACAGATGTTAACGAATTCCCTGAAAAACTGAGATTTAGAGAACATCCTGTTTTGTAGATTGAGCTTTGAATGCAGGTTTTTAGTCTGAGCCTGCATTCATACTTTGGCAAGGCCGCTACGCGATCGGGTAGTGATTTTTAGAAATAAAACAATCATGACTCAACAAAATAGACCCGAAATTAAAGTTCGAGAAACCCGCCCGTCTGATGGCCTTTTGTACGATGCGCTACGCGCTCGCAAGCTACGGAACTTGTTTATTGCTTACTGGATTGAAGAAGGCGATTTAGAAGAGTTTCCAGATTATCCACCAGATGCAATAAATGGGTGCTGCGGTGATACTGAACAAGAAGCTATGGAAGCTGCTGAAAAACATTGGAACATTCGAGAAGAAAATTATCGCCAAAACCGCGAAAAATTCTATGCCAAATATGGACGCTACCCTGATTGATGCTTAAAGATTTTAGTTTGGGTGCAGCTTCCCAGGCTGCATCCATTACATGAATGTGCTTCGCTGTAAAGTTTAAGTTGTTGGATAAATAATATGACCATCCGATTTCCCAAGAAAAGTGAAAAATTTCCTGAGCCTAAGCCTGAATCCAAGCCTGCCTCTACTGGTTCTGGATTCAGTGCAAAATCAATGTTTGAAAAGTTAACGGCTAAACTACGCTGGGAAAGGAAGCATATTGAACCGGAATTAGGTGAACTTTTCGGCTACTACGACCACCGATGCTACATTTTCTTAACACCCCACTGCGATGAAGGATATGTAGGAGAAGGTTACGGATTCTATCGAAACGATCGCATGGAACAATACGATGAAATTGGTCGGCGTTTGGCTCAAATGTGGTCGATCGACGAAGAAACAGAAGAAAGGAAAGTAAATCACTACAGTCGTGGGACTAAGTAGTGCTTCGCTGTAGGGTAGTGACTTTTTGGGAAAATTCTATGTCACTACCCTACCTCACGAAAATTGACAATTCCAAACTTAATTTTTTCATCCATCCTGACGCTATTCCCCACGATCGACCATCACTCAAATTAATTAATCGGTTACGTTGGGATAGGCTCAATGTTGCACCGGAACTAGACCGACTTTATCGCTACTACCGCAACACCTGTTCTCTGGCAAATAAAACCCAAGGTTTTGAACCTGCTATATCTCCAGAAACTTATGAAGAAATTGGCAAACTTTTAGCTCAGATGTGGTCAATCGATCGGCTCACAGAAGTGAAACAATTGAAGTATTACAGTCGTGGTAAAGGTTAATGCTTCGCTGTAGAGTGGCAGTCTTTTAACTAATAGTTGATTATGCACACTCAGAGTTTAAACTTTTTGGGACAAAACAGCCAAAGCCAGTATGAAAAACTGACTACTCAAGCTTTGTTTGAGACGGAATATATTGAGCCATATTTAGGTTCAATATTATTCCCTTACTACCGTCATTACTGCGTCATCTCGGTACTCGGCATCACCTACTCTCAAAAGAACTTTGGGATTTTTGATAGCGGTTGCCATGCCGATCGATACGATCGAATTGCCATGCTTCTCAAAAGGCTCTAAAAAATCTAGAGGATTTGCCGAATAATTGACTGTTACATCGCGCTTGTAACAGTCGCTCACTTAACTGAAAACACCAACTAATTAGCTTACAGATGAAAGTTTTTCTCACAGGAACCGAGCATTTACAGAAGATGAACGATGAAATGTGAACAAGGATTTACAATATCACCAAACTAAATGCCGAAATTTTAATCGGCAACTATCGCGGATTTGATCAACTTGCCTTGATATTTCTAACAATGCTGCAATATCCGAAGGTTACAGTTTACGAAACTGGCAGTAATCTCAGCTTTGGATACCCGCTTGTTTTCGTTGGTCGGTATCCGGCTCAGGACATCTTCATGAGCAAACAAGCTAACTATATGCTTGCAGTCTACGACGGCAAAAGTCGCGGAGTTCGAGCCAATCTACAACGGATGCCAGCCGATCGGATTCGCATTATTCGAGTTTAGCCAGAGTTTAGCCAGAAACAGAAACAAAAACAGAAACAAGAAACAGGAGCAGAAACAATTTAGATAACTGTTCCTGTTTCCTGTTTCTATAGAAATTCATGTTAATCAAGTCAAATAGGAGTTCGATCGAATGAAAGTATTTTTCACAGGGCCCGAAAATCTAAAGAAAATCCCTCCAAAGGTTAGTGTGAGAATCCTTAAGGTGATATCACTCAATGCCGAAATCTTGGTAGGAAACTGTACAGATTTTGATGAAATTGCTTTAGGAATCTTGTTTATCTTAGAATATCCTAATGTTACAGTTTATCACACCGGGAACAAAGAGGATCTAGGATATCCGATCGTCAATGTTGGTGAATATCCCGCTCCTGATATTGCCATGAGTGCCGAAGCCGATTTCATGCTTGCTGTTTGCGACGGCAAAACTCCCAGAGTTACTGCGAATCTTCAGCGAATGCCAGCCAATCGCATTCGTCTCATCCAGCTTTAGTTCCTCTGGATTTATCATTTTTCACCTCAACCCCACCACCAACTTAATCAACACAAAGACAATTCCAGAAACAGATAATTGCTTCTGGAATTGTTTCTGAAAATGCTTAAAAAAAATCCCCAGCAGCTACGAACTGACCAGGCAAATAGAAAAAACCAAGTAATTATGACATACTTCATTATATCTCATGATAGGATGTTCTGCCTTAATTAGTGTTAAAATTTACTTATCATGATTTTATTTCCTGATGATTTGCGGAGCGTGCCAGTAACTCCGCTTTTTTGTGTTTCTACCTGACTTTTTGTATCAATAACTCAGCAGAGCCACAGAACAACTTTTCTGGCGCTTCAAAACTGGTTGCAGCCACGGATTTTACCTCTTACTGCAACTGCAACCAGCTAAAGGTAAATCGTCTTATTTAAGATTTTGCCATTCCTCTGGATTTCTCAACACTGATGCCCAAAAGAATTTGATTCCGCAGGTTTCGGCAGCGGTTTTATCCTCTGGTCGATCGCCAATCATGATGCAGTCTTTGGCTTCAGCCAGCGGTCTGGATGCCAGAAGTAACATTCCGTACCCCGGTTTCCGGCAGGATATCTTTGTGCCATCACCAGACAATGGTGCACTGAATTCGATCGGTTCGTTGCCACGGGAAATCTGATAACAACTATCTCCCCAATTTGGACAGAAAAATATCTCTGAGATTTGCGGGAATAGATCCAAAGTTATTCGCTGTTCTTCGATTGCCGAAGCCAAACTCTTATGTCCTGCTGCTACGCCACCTTGATTGGTGACACCGATAATTACAAATTTTTGACTCAGATGTTCGATCGCTTCTTGAACCCCTTCGATCGCTTTCTGGTCTGTTGGCTCATCAATAAACGTTTTGCCCGACGCGGTTTGTCGGATTGTTCCATCTAAATCTACTAACAATACCTTAGTTGTCATGATTTTGTGTAAAATAAACAACAATTCAATTCATCAAAACGAAGTTTTACATCTTTGAAAATTAATGAAGATTGATGCCGTCAGCTTTTAATTGTGTTTCAAATTCAATTGTCGGGGACTGGTTGGAGATAGGAATCGATCGCTCCAATGGATTGAAGGGACGACTTGTAGAATTCAAATTAGCATTAAAGGGCTTAGGCTCTGTCATACTCAGACTTCCGTGAATTGGCAGAGCTTCGTCGGGTTTGGCACTCAAGGAAAAAGGCATCATAAATCTTGGGTATAGGTGGTTTGAGTTTTCAAGCACTGAGCAGCTTTTTGCAATTCTACTCCGAGATAACCGATATGCTCGGTTTTAATGGCGGGTGAAGCAGCAGCAATTTCTCGAACTAATTTCAGAGCGTTGTGTCCCGAATAGTAGCTAACGGCTTTGCCGCTGCCCGGAATCTGAGTTACCAAAATCTTTTCACCATGCTCATCACTGGTGAGCTCAATTACGAAGTTACCGGCTGGGTCGAAATAGTCCCGATTGTTGCAGATTCGATCGTAATGAGCGGCAATGACTCGATCGGCAGTCTCGAAAGTATCGTCATACAAATGAGCCGACTGACTCAGCGTTACCAACGGGCCCATTGTCAGGTCATAATTTGACCGCTGGGCGATCGCATCTCGGATGTGTTGTTGCAGCGCGCGCAACCCCATCGCATTCGCCGGCCATGCAGCGAACATATCATTGCTGCGGAACGTAGCAGTCAGTGAGAGTTCCCCATCCACGACGCGCACCCAGATGTTAGTGAGACACGGACTCCCGCTGTGTTCATGGTCGGAGGAACCGTCGGGTCGGGCAAGTATATTGCCGCCAGAATCCCAGAGGTTGATAACTGCGCTGGCAGCATCAATCTCGTTGATGAGTTTGGCAATGACCTGCTCAATTTGGTCACGTCCAAACCATGACCGCATCCGTTGCCCGTAGCTGTACTTGATTCCCTCGTGATATGGGGCATCTTCCAGAATCTGCGGGATGTACTCGGACAGGAACGGGCGATTGATTGGCAAATAGTTGGGCTCCGGGAAGAAGAATTCGGGCGGTTCGTCGGTCACTACTGCCATCACATCGATCAGCTCTTGCCACTGTCCGTCATAGCCCGTCGGTCGCAACACGCCAGTCGTTTTGATGCGGTGGATGATTTTTACCCAGGTTTCGGCGATCGTCTTGCCTTCGATTCTGTGCCCGTAGCGCTGCCCTGGAAGAACCGTCGGCAAGTTTTCCACCAGCGGGAACAATGCCGGCGCTGCCCACTCCGGTTTCTCGTCCAACTTCGCTAAATCTTTGGCTAAAGTGACTGCTTCAGTAATGCTTTGGGTTTCATGACATTCGATCGACTCCCGCAGCAATTGCAGATTTTCAAACGGGATTTCAGGATCGATGTAGCCAATGACTTTTGATTTTATTTTCCAACACTTAACACCCTCTTCACTTTTTCCCTCTTCAAAACCTTGTCGAAAGAAATCTAGGAAACACTGAGCTGCGCCTGAGTTCTTATCTTCCCTCGTAGCATTCACAACTATTAAAAACCTGATGTGAGGGTTCCAGAGTAAGTTTCGTACTAAGAAATTGATACCGCGTGTTGCTGAGTAGAGTTGTCCGATCGCTCCATACTCATGCTCTTCCAGCTTCTTTTTGACTGTGCCTTTCAAAGTCCAACCTGTTACTATGGCTGTTTGCCCTGAACCACAAAACACCTGATTCGGTTTATATAACGGTTTGTAATATCTTTCCATTTTCTTACAAATCTTTACTAAAATCTTGTAATTGTATGCAGAGAAAGAGAGTTAAACTACAATATAATATAACACTAATTTAAAGGTTTTATTATGCCAAAAAAATCTAAATTTTTGACCCTACAACCGCAGATGAATCGGAACAAGAGTTTGCTGATGTTCGAGAAAATCAACAAAAAGTTGTTGGCAAAGATAAGAGAAGATGTGAATTATCGAATGCCATCCGAGTACATAAGCTGGCAAGTGTTGAGCCAGATAATTGCGATCGGATTAACAACCTGTGATTTAGAATATGCACCATTAGACATCTCAGCGTTTATCCAAAGCTACCGAATCGCACTCTGGTTTGCTCAAAAAGCCCCGATGTACTGTCTGTCTCAGGAGTTAATTGAAGCGTTTGATCAAACAGATGCACTCCATAAGCCAGGAATTCTGTGCGGGTGGCAGCCCTCACTACCCACTTTTTTGCTAGCCATACCCAAAGGATCTATTTATGCACCGGATGGAGCGTCGATCGATTACTTGACCATTAGCTGTAACAATATCAATCATCCTGAATGGAATTCAGCGATTTGGAGAGATATCTCGATTCATCCGTTTAAACTAAGTTATCCTTTATACTTTCAATATTCTACAATAGATACTCATGAAACTGTGTGGACTTCCGGCACTGCGGTTACAGAAAATGGAGATACTTTAATTTATGATGAGAATTCTGATATTGGACGTGATACTCTTACTCCTGAAGATAGAATTCTCATCAAACGTTTAAGAAATCTGGTCATCAATATTCTGTTGACTCTTGAATTTCTTCCTTCTCTGGTTAGCGACATAAATAAAAAAGATTTACCATCTCCTAAAGGATTTGGAGAAAAATTACAAAAATCTAAAACTGTCGATCGATTCCCTCGTTGGCTCGGCAAAGGTTTTTCTATCCCACAATCAGATTCTTTAGAAACTTTTGAAGAAGTCCTTGAAGAAAAACAAGAAAATGAGAAGGCAGAAACAAAGAAAATTCATTCATCACCAATTGCACATTGGAGACGCGGACACTGGAGAGTTCTGGAGTTCGGTGAAGGCAAACGATGGAAAAACGCTAAGAGAATATGGATAAAACCCATTTATGTAAATTTTTAAAACAATCGAAGTGATCGGAATTTACTGATGGCAAAAAACCCTCAAGCTCATTTAAAATAAAGCTTTAGGGTTTTCAACATGGGAATAATACCAGGAGTCGCCTACAAAGCTGAACTAGGCTTCGTTTACGATGGAGATAGTTTCAACTTGAAATTAGTATCTCCAACGACTACAGAGAGTCAATCTATCATCTGTCGATCGCAATGGATTGACACCCCCGAAACTCAGAAACCCGATAAAACTAGCTCTGACTCGCTCGTTCTCAAGCATTGGGAATGGGCACAAAAAGCAAAATTAGCGTTGATGAATTTAATTCAAAATAGAGCGCTGATTGCTATTCCATACGAGCAAGATATGTACCGAAGATGGGTTTGCGATGTTTATATCGACAATTTACTTCTTTCAAACAATGTCCAGATTAAACAGGTACAGTCCGGCTTAGCCGTTTCTCAATTACCCTTTAATCGGCATATATACAGTGTGAGAGAAGCAAATTTGTTACGGGCAATCATAAACGCTGCTGCCACAGCCAATAGGAAAAAGGTAGGACTCTGGGGAGAAGCCAACATGATTTTGCCCTATGAATTCAAGAAGTTATCCCTCTAAGACTTGGCACATCTAATTACATCTAATGGGAGGATTGCAAAGATGGCGAAAACATTTGCCGAACGAATTATTGACTACATGGAACAGCAAAATTATGAAGTCTCGCGAGGTAAGTCGGAGAAGAACATAATTTATGTTGAAGGCGCGGATACTGATGGAAGAGAAAATGACGATCGACCTAACTACTTCAATGATTTGAGAATAATCATTGCTTTCAATGAACTTTTCCTACCAGTAATCGAAGGCATTTGGATAGCAAGCACGGAGCCAGGTTACTACTACACCGACAATCCCATGAACCCAAATGGCGCTGCTCGTATCGGATTCGGGCAGTATGTGGCTTGGCAGGTTGGGTTGCATGGTTACTCCAACCCTCATGAATCTCTCATCCAGGTCGGCGAAGTGAAGGTGCACCGCGATTACAACCGCGACATGAAGCGCACCGGCGATCGAATTGAATGGGGATACTTTGGCATAAACCAACATTGGGGCTGGGGGTACCCCGTTAATGATATCCGTGATGCCTCAGCGGGGTGTTTAGTAGGTCGCTTATGTGAAGAACATATCGACTTTATGTATCTCGCCAAATCCGATCGAAGGTACAGATTTGATGAGAGGTTTGTGTTCCCAACTACTATTATCGCGGGAGATAGATTGGCTATTGCTGCCCGGTAATCTCTGACTATTTTTTTCCAAATATCGATTTCTAGTTCGATGGCAGTACACCTCGCAAGGTACGATTCAAAATTTGCTAATTGCACTTTATCAACAGAGCCAGTAAAGACTAAGGGTGTATGGAACATATTAACTTACTTGTCTCGATTATCAGTATAGTTTCCGCAGTATCATCCTTTGTTTTTTATATAGCTGCTCGACAAATCAAAGCGGATACACAATTTAGTATCCGAGAGCTGACTACAAAAGTTGATGGGAAATTTGAGCGATTAGAAATTAACCTCTCCAGTCGCTTTCAAAGATGTATCGATCGAAACAGTAGCCGAATCACCAATGCAGAAGCTCGATTGGAATATATTGAATCGGCTTTCGACGACCCGGATTACAACCAATTTATCTCTACCTTGCATAAAGGATTACCCGACGAACACACCGATTTATGAGTATGAAAATAACGTTTTACAGTTTTTTAGACTTATTAGCAACTATTTTCGGCACTATTGGCGGAATTGCCCAGCTCTTAGTGGTGACGAACAGAATTAGTCAGGATGATGGACTTTTGATTAGTGGCTTAGCTACAATTGCTCTAGGGATAGTTACTAATAAAGGCAGATTGCCCTACACAAATTCTCCTAATAAACCTCCTAATTATCTTCCATACGATTTTCTACCCTATGATGCACCGCCATATAATGACCCCTACTATGAGCCACCTACGGAAATACCACCGAAAGCGCAATCAAAAACGCATAGACCTCCGTACAAATCTCCGTATGCGTCTCCAAATTCGACTCAGTACAGCTCTAAGTACAATAAATCAAACTCACACTCAAACTCAGGACAAAATGAGTCATCAGGGAGAAGAAATGAACAGTCAGGTCACGAGCAATCTAGAGGCGATCGACCCGAAACTAACAGTAAATCCTATCGCCCATTCAATGACAAGTCTTTCAACCGTAGAAGAATCCGTAATCGAGTAAGACCCGATTTCCCTGGTTCTACTTCTAGCCCAGATGATGCTCAAAATCTAAACAAGTTAGATAAATAATCTAGTTGAATTTTAAACTATAAGCCTGTTTCACAGGTTTTTTTATTATAAGACGATTGCTACACCGATCGCGAAGTTCACTATCAAAAACTGCCAGTTGTTGATAGTTTTCAAGCGTTGCAGTTGCGGGGATGGTTTGTAGACGATCGGCTTAGAACTTAGGCGATCGAACCGAATCAGTCGCTAGCATCGATCGTCCGCATGGCTCTGATCGAATGGCTTGATCAGCAGGAAGCTACCCAGGCTGAAGAATCTAAAGAACCTGAAAACAACGATTAAACTGATATCCGTTATTCAAAATGCTACAAATCTATATACAGCAAGCATTACAAGTAAATTAACCGACTTTGAGCTTTGTACAAGCCCCAGAAACAAGAATCCATTTCTGTTTCTGACTTCTTTGACTAATTTATCACGTACAAACGCCGTACAATCAAGCGTTCTGCTCTAGCTGAATATCTTGAGTTACAAAAACGTTTCTGTGTTTTTGGGAAACAAAACGTGTTTCTCTGTTTCTGAGAATGGTAGAGTAATTTAGAGGCGGGCAGCTCTCCGATGGCAGCTCTCAGATGGCGGCATCGTTCCAGCTAGTTCGAGCGCATCTGGGTTAGCCCATCTGGGTTGGCGAAACTCTCAATTCTTTTGTAAGTGGCTATGGAGAAACGCAATCCCAAAGCTGTCAATAAAGCTTTGCAACAAAAACAAAGGGCGGATTGTATCGCTAATTCGATTTATTTCCTATTCCTTCTTCAAATCCATCCTTTAGTCCATCTTCTTTGAGTAGACCTTAAAGAACCACAAAAAATGCTCACGAAAGATTACTCACAAGATTGATGAGTTGCCTCCCTTAATACTTGGTGAAAAACCTGAATCAGAACCTGAATTAGATGATTAATTCATCTTGAGAATTAACGAGATGTTTGATAATGTTACTCTGGATCATATTTCTACGAACCATTTCAATCAGCAATATCTGTGCCTCTTCAGCGGAAAGAGATTTAGTCTGCTCAGAATAAACTTTAAGGCTAAACTTTTGTTCGATTGTAAGTTCAGTGGAGAGTTTATCTGATTGACCTTTATCTTCTCCTGTTCTTTCATTCGTCATAATCTCTGTCTGTTTACTTGTCTGTTAGAGTTGGATAATTGGCATTTTTAATCGATATCAATTGCGTAATTCGATCGCGAATTAAATCTTCCTCTAGCTCCAGCCATTGAAGTATCACAGCCGTGTCATATTTGTTACCTGGCGCTTTCCAGGCATACATTTGTGTTAGCAGAGCTTGCAATTGTTCTGGATAGTATTCGTTCCACCAAATCAATGCTAATTCCCGCAGTTTCTGTGCATCTTCTTCACTAATTAATTGGTTGGCTACGGGTTCAGGTGTGGGTGCAGAATTTGGTGTTGCTGTCGGTTCACTTATAGTTTCGGCTGGCGTGACCGGTATGGATTCCTCTGCGGGTTCCTCCACAAGTTCAGATATAGATTTAGATGTTGGTGTGCTTGGTTCATTGCTGGTTTCAGGTAGGTTTTCAGCAGTCTTAAACTCAGAGTCAGAGTCAGAGTCAGAGTCAGAGTCAGAATCAGAGTCAGAGTCAGAGTCAGAGTTAGGAAGTTTGAGTAGAGCGGTGAAGGCAGCTTTTTCGGCTTCGGTCAGCGCGTTCCAGACTTTCTGGCGATCGGCTACTCCAGAGCCGCACACTTCCTTGAGAATGCCCTGGATATTTCTGGCTAATTCCGGGTCGCCGGCTTCGAGCATCGTCCGAATATATTCGAGTAGGTCAGCTTCTTCTCTTTGTTGTTGAGTTTGCTGATCGACCTCAATTTTTGAAAGATCAACCTCATTTTCAGAAGGTCGATCGGAATCAAAGCCTTGCTCTGTAACGGTTTGATCGACCAGATCAACCCGATCGACCTTTTCAACCAAACTTCCTAAATCTATTGCTGCCGTTGCGTCTCTTCTTGCCAAACTTGCGATCGGTTCACATGACTGGGTAATCGCATTCTCGACATCAGCAGCTTCATCGCGGGCTGAATCGGGGGAGGAATCGAGGGAGGAATCGGGGGCTGAGTTGGGGGGGGATTGAGGAATTAATAAATTTTGAGAAACAGGATGATCAGGTTGATCAGGTTGATCAAAGGCAGATGTAGCAAGGTGATCATCCTCGCGATCGACCCCCATTTTTAAGGGGTTTTCCAAAAACTGAGGTTGATCAGCAGGTTCAACAGGAGATTCAGGAGGAGACTCAGGAGGGGGTAAAGGGTCAGGTTCAGGGCGTTCAACTTTTGCCCAAACTCGAACCCGTTTAGAGCCGATCATTCGGAATTCTCGTTCCCAACCAATTTTTTTGAGAATTGCCGAGCAGCGCATTTGGTGCGATCGCTCTTGCCGACTCAAATCGACTTGGAGATGGTTAAGGAGGTCACTGACCTGGACATAATCGCGATGTTCGATGTAATTGAGGATGAAATCTTCCCAGGGGTCGGACGTTTGAAAGTCTTCAGTTAAGAGTTCGGCTCTTTCTTCATCATTTCCAAAGTCTAGATAGGGTTCTTCACCAGAGCGATAAGCCAGCATCGCAGCAGCCCAAATTTTGTCTCGTTCTTGCCTGAGTAATTTGGTGTCAATTTTTTGTTTAACCGGAATCACCCAAAATCGGCGGTTGCCAGTTTCATCTGCCAGAAACTCTTGCTTGTTAGTGGTGGCGACGATGATACTGGGTCGATCGAAATCTTCGGTATCTCGACAATAAGGCGGTCGAATTGCGTCTGTCTCAGTAGAAAGGAAAGCTTTGGTTGCCGAGACATCGCGACGTTTAAAAATTGACTCTAGCTCCGCCCATTCTATTAACCACGCTCGGTGAAGTTTGAGACGTTCATCTTTGTCGGAAACAGCACCGAGTGAATCGTCGAAGTATTTCTTGCCTGCCAGGATTTTGAAAAATGTGGATTTTCGGAAACCTTGAGGCCCTTGCAGAATCAAAACTGTATCCATTTTGCAGCCTGGTTCTAAGGCACGTTTTACCGCACCGATTAAAGTTTTTCGGATGAACTTTGTGTAAAGTTCACCTTCCACACCAAAATATCTTTGAACCAAAGTATCTAAAATTGAAGTATCTGAAGCCACGGGCAGAGAATTTAGATACTCTTGAATAGGTGAATATTGATTTTCCACGGCTATTTCTGTGAGAATGTCTTGGATATCTTCTCTACTCGATCGAGTCAAAACTCCGTGTCTGATTGCCAGTTGAAGACGGACTCGATCGAGAGATACTGGTTTCCCATCTATTTCGATTCGTTTGCTGAGTGTGTTTAGCCTGATTCGTTTCCCAAAATGGCGGATTAACTTTTTGTAATCCTGAATCATTTTGTCATCAGAATTCAAAATGCTAAAAGCCGATGCTTTTGGATTTTCTAACTCAGCAACAGAATCAGCAACAGAATCAGGGAGAGAATCAGAAAAAGAATCAGGTAATAAATCTAACTCAAAGGGTCGTTGACCTTTTAGAAAGCGCCAATATGCACCTTTGATACAGCCTTCTACTCCATCATGAATATAGTGCTTGATAGAAGATATCGGGTTGGATTTGACAGCAGAATTCCAGACCTGCTGCCATTCATCTTCATCCCATCCGCCACCGGGTGAACAACGGCGACAAGCATCCATAAACAATGTATAAGCATCGTCATCTGTAGCTTGTCCCAGTCGCTGAAATTCTGCCTCCACTCCCAATAAATCTCTGGCGAGCATTGCCATTGATGTATTTCTTTGAGTCTCGACTCCATTCAGATAAACTTTGGCTTTCCCCAAGGCGGAATCCAAGGGTATAGCGATCGGCACCGGAACCTTAAGATCTTTGAATTTTATCTTTTGAGTTCCTGGCGCAGGGAAAGTTTTTGTCGGTTTTATAAGTGTCGCTGTGGAAGTGGTGGCACTTCCTGTACCGTTAGCAGTATTTTCACTGCTTATCAATGTAGGAGAATTGGCTAATAAATCGAGTAAATTCTGCTGATTCCGCTCCTTTTCCTCCTTTCTTCTCTCCTCAAGTTCTGCGAATAACCTAATAAGGCGTTCCCGCAAATCGTTGTAATTGTATCGAATTCCAGAATCCGAAACTATTTCTGATTTGATTGGTGGGCGATCGGGTTTGATGTGCCAGCCCCCTGCTAGGCGAAACACCCTACTAGGATTTTTATTACTTTCATCAGCTTCCATTATTTCAATTAAAAGCACTTGCAGTTCGCGCCACTGTTCCGGGGTAATAGGTTCCTCGAACAGCCAATACGGTTGCATAGATTTGTCACCGCTAAATATGGTGAATGTCGGTTCTACAAAACCGACTTCACTCCATTTCTCGAACTGTTCAGCTAGCGGTATATCATCCCATTCACAGAAAATACCGCAACACTGTTTGATATCAGCATCTGAGTGTCCGGTACCGCCAGCACCGTTGACGACTACATAAACACCGCGCCCATCTGTTTGATATTGTTCAATCTGTTGCCAGTTGAGGTCAGAGAGTTTGCGCCCTTTATCCTTTTTCTTACGATCGTCTGTGGAATGAAAGAAAAATCTCAAAAACGCTTCACCGGGTGCATATCCTAGATAATTGAGATGTTTTTCTGCTAATTCACGATCGATCACTATTTTATTACTCACGTCTTTGCTCCTGATTTTATCCCTGATTTTTCAACTCCTGATTGGTTTAAGGAGTTGATAAGAGTCTGCAATTTCAATCGCAGACGGTTAATCTCTGAATTTAGATGGTCGCGTTCTACCTCCAAATCCACTATTGTTTGTTGAAGATAAGTGATTTTTCTTCGATCGGCTGTTTCCTTCTTCTGTTGTGCAGTTTTTTGTGGCGCTTTTTTATGTTCAGCAACTGGTTCATTAAGTGATTCAGGAGTTGCTTTAGCAAGTCGATCGGCTAGGCATTCACAGCAGAAGCCGTCCGTCAACTTCGCAAAACGACGTTTACCATCTTTGTGATAGTTGGTACGACACCATCCGTTTATTGTCATCAGAACCTCTCTAATACTTAAGTTTCAGTATTGTGTTGAGAGATATTCTGAGAGAAATAAAGAATTAAAGCTGCTTCCACTAAAGAACCCACACTAATTCTTTTGTGGGCTGCGAAAACACGAACTTTGTGGTCTAGTTCTTTTGAAAGAGATAAGGTACGCTTGGTTTTCCCTGGTTTCTCTGGCAAAGTGTTGGTATCCGCTAACACAGTTAGCACTGTTGAGCTTAGTGATTCTGTCATCATAAAAAAGCAATAGTGGGTAAAAGATTGGTAGCCGTCCACGCTTAAACTTTCCTGACTGCGTGTTATGGTTGCCCGTGCATTGCAAAATCTGCCAAGCTCAAAGAAAATCATGGAGCTTTGCTAATGTACGGCTAAGTTGTTACGCTAAAGTAAGGCGGACGTAGTACCTGTTTCAATGTCAGGACAGGCTAAGACCGCAAAGCATCTAAGGGTGTGGTGATTGAGAATCCAGAACAGCTCAAAGCAAACTAAGGTTCCGAACGGCTCAGAATGTGATTAACTCAATGTCTGCTATGGCTTAAGCTATTACTAGCTTGAGTTTGCTTATTTACCTTTCCCTGTGCTCTGTACCTGCGACTAGGATGCTTGGTAATGGTCTTACCATGCGTATTTACCACAATACTACCTTATTTACCAAAATGGATACCCCATCTCATATCAAATTTCGTTTGTCGGACGGTGACTATCCAGACCTGGAAAGTAAATCTTCCCCTCTTTCCAGTGCCTGCCAGAACAATTGTCAGAACCATCAAAATCCTTTTCTCAATGATTTTGAAGCCTGTGAAAGCCATAGTCCGAGGGAATCTCAGCGATATGTAATGGATGAGCGCACCAGGAAAAAATTTGCTGAGCTGATCTATGAAATGCGTGCACAGCGACCATATCGAGCATTTGGTCGCTTGATTGGCGTAACTCATCCCACTATTAAAGCTTGGGAAAATCTTGAAGGAGTTCCCGATCTAGAAAATCTTAAACGTGTCGCCAAGTTCAGAGGGGAAACTCTTGAAGAATTTAAGCTAGTCCTTGCTGGGAAGCAGAAACCCAGCCAATTGGAAGAACTTGTACAGCAAGTTCGTACTATCTCAAAGGAGGAGCTTGCTGTTGTCCTCCAGGTTATTGCCGAGCGGGTTGCCTCCTGAATCCTTATATTTCTCTTATGACTTTTTAATAAATGTATTTACCACTATTGGTAAATGGCGTATACTGGTAAGTAGCTTACTAGCACTATTTACCAATGAGTAGCAATGGCAAAACTAGCAACAACGTTTACCAGCCTTGACTTATCGGGGTTTGACTTAGATAATCACAAGAAGCCGAACCCAGGATACACAGGAATTAACCGAGAAATGGTGGATTTTGCCTGTGCTGCACTTCAAAAAAACCGTGTAGGGATTGCAGTCCGGTCAGTGAATGCAGCCCTCAAAGAAATCTACGGTTTTGGAGGCAGTACGGACGCAGTATGCAAACTGGTCAAGGAATGGCGATCAGATAATCTGTCACTCCTCAAGCAAGGAAAATCTGAAAAAGATTTAGCAAGTGCATTGCTAGAGGCAGCAGACGACGGTTTGCTTGATGAATCAGAAGTTCCTGAAGAATTTCTAGCAGTTTCTAAGCAAATGGCGATCGCAACCTACCGCCTCGCCTTTCAAAAAGCTGATACTTCAGTCAGTGGCGATCGCATGAAATCGCTGGCACAGGAGAATGACGTGCTTCGGCAACAACTCAAGGATTATCCTCAAAATCAGTACGAGCTGAAGTTTTACAAATCTGAGTACGAACGCCAACGCGACGAACTGAGGGAAGCGTACATGAATCTGAACAAGCAACAATTGGCAGATTCTGAAGAATTTCGTCATCGGTTGGATTCTCTACAAGCCGATCGCAGCGAATTACAAGCAAAACTTACAGTTTCCGAACAACGTTTGCTGGAAGTTGCTGAATTTGAAACAGCCGCCCGCGATCGAATCTCTGAAATCTCTAAACTCAACGGTCAAATCGAAGCACGGGAACGTGAAGTTTCTAGCCTTCATGCTCAAATTCAAACTCTCCAAGCACAAGTTGGTGAGAAACAAGTTCTTGAATCTCAACTAGAACAAGTGAGAACTCAGCTAAGAGAAGCTTCCACGACAATCACTAACCTGCAAAGTCAACAGAAAGTTAGTGGCGCTTTACAAGTCGATCGAGTTTTAGATGATTCAGATGATGAGCTAGTCACTGATGCTCAGCTTATGGTGGAAAACGAAACACTCCACGCTGATATTAGTGAATATCAGTATGAAATTGAAAGTTTGAAAGCTGCACTGGCTAAAGCTACAACTCAAGTCGCTCAATCTGAAGCTCCCTGTGAATCTCAAGCTGAATTACTTCCTGAAATACTCCCAGAACTACTCCCTGAAGCAGTTTCAGACTCAGACTCAGACTTTGGCTTTGACTCTGACCCTGTTAACTCTGAGTCTGTTGAACCTCCAGCTAAGCCCTTTGAACCTGTTCCCAGAAATAAAAAGCTAAAAGTTGCTGTGGCTAAATGAGTAGCCGGCTAAATGAGTAACAGAAACAGAAACAGAAACAAACAGAAACAAAAGCTCAGTAACAGTTGCTGTTACTGTTACTGAGCTTTGAAGGAAGAATGGGTATTGCTAGAGAGCTAATAAGTGTTGAGTGGGTAGCTCAAAACTTGTAGCAAAAGTGGTGACTCAAAAGCTCGATTGCTGGGTAGAGAGTAATTAGCAATTGATAATTGGATTAAAGACATGATAGATCAAAAAAAAGAAATTCAGCTAATGTTGATGGCCAGATTTCCTTTGCTGTGGGTAGTGAGCCCAGAAGAGGAAACAGCCGAAGAAATTTTGTGTGATATAGCAAAAGCTAAGGAAGGGCAAATCTATTTCTGGGATTTTGCTCGTGGCTGGACAGATAACGGGACAGCCAAAGGAAATCCAATGCAAGCCTTGGAGCGGATCAGCAAAGCCCCAGCAATGGAACAAGCTACGGTTTTTGTGATGAAGGACATCGCGACTCTGATTGCGCCGGGTGCGAATGGGCAGATAGCAAGTAACCAACTAGCCATCGTCCGGGAACTGAAAAATTTGGCAGTGGCGATCGCCCGTGACCGTCGCTGTCTGATCATCATCTCTGACCAACTGCGAATTCCCCAAGAACTGCGTGAAGAAATTACCGTCGTAGATGTCTCCTTACCAGACATCGAGGAGATATCGAAGTTGCTCACTCGATTAGTGCCTGCCCCTGATTTCAAACTCAACGCGGAACAACGGCAACAGCTCATAAAGGCTTGCCAGGGGCTGAGTCGGTGCCGAATAGCTCGCGTCCTTGCCAAGTGCTTAGTTCTGGGAAAAGTTGATATTCGGGCCCTCGCTGCGGTCATCGAGGAGAAGCGCCAAACCATCCGGGAGACGGGCATCCTCGAATTCATCCCGGTTCAATCTAGTTTGGAGTCGATCGGCGGACTCGAAAATCTCAAGCAATGGGTAACAGTTCGATCGCGCTCTTTTAGCGATGAAGCCCGTGAGTATGGACTCCCCAATCCCAAGGGGGTACTGCTGGCCGGCATTCAGGGAACGGGTAAATCCCTGCTGGCTAAAACCATTGCTGCTGAATGGAAATTGCCCCTGCTGCGCCTCGATGTCGGTCGGGTCTTTGGCAGTATGGTCGGCGAGAGCGAGAACCGCATCCGACAGGTCATTAAGTTGGCAGAGGCGATCGCACCGGTGATTTTATTCCTAGACGAAGTAGACAAAGCGTTCGCGAACATCACGTCTGGCATGGATGGAGATTCAGGGACAAGCCAGCGGGTATTCGGCGCGCTGCTGACCTGGATGCAAGAGAAAACTGCGCCGGTATTCGTGGTCATGACCGCCAACCGCGCCGAAGTTTTGCCGGCTGAACTAATTCGGAAGGGACGGATCGATGAGATTTTCTGGGTTGACTTGCCAAATCACTCAGAGCGGGAAGCAATTTTTCGAGTTCACCTCGCCCGCATCCGTCCCGAGAAGTTGAAGGATTTTGATTGTGGAATGTTGGCTAGTCAGTCACCGTCTCTCTCCGGTGCAGAGATTGAGCAAGTTATCTACGATGCAATGCAAACAGCGTTCAGTGCCGGGAGAGAATTCACAGAGCGAGATTTGACCATAGCAATTACCGGGTGCGTCCCTCTGGCGCGGATTGCTCAAAATCAAATTGACGACCTTAAAACTTGGGCAATTCGATCGGGCGCTAAATCTGCTAGCATCGCCGAGCGAAATGAAAGCCCTGTAACTCCCTACTCTCATCTCTCACCTCTTGAGGTTGACGAAAATTAATCCTTATCAAAAAGCGAAGGTAGCCCAAAGGTTAAATGCTTCGCTTTTTGGTTTTGGTTTATGAAATAAGTCATTTACTTTCAAAGAATCAGATGGAAGCAATTGAACTAGGCAAAGTATTTGCTAACCCTAATGTTAGAAGAGACGGATATCTTCTCAGAAAATTGATTCTGAGAAATAAACGTGCTATTGGATGGTGGAGTTATGGCAGATGTGGAAGCACTAACGGTCTTTTGTGGTTGCAAAATTACGCAGGCTATTACTCACCTGATTTCTGTCTAGAATTCCAATCTGAAGAAATAGCATTAGAACGGACTCGGAAAATTCTTGAAGAGTGGGAGAAGAATGATGAACGTCCTACTTGGACAGTTTAATGCAAGTTTAAAGTTAAGCAATTCGTTACCAACTAAACCAAAAATATGCAGAACCAAGAATTTCAGCATTATGTTCATCCTTTGTCAACGATCGAAGTCATTGATACTGATGAAGGCAAAAAAGAAGTGATAAATAATTGGGCATTTGCTTCAGTTATTTGGTCAACCGCTCTCGCTGGCAATGCAAACGCTTTGATTATGGTTAATGAGGTGTTTCCTGATAAAAGCAGAATTCCTGTACTGATTCTGCGTTCTAAACAGGGAGATGAAGCAGCGATGAGAGATGCGATCGGTATTCTTGCCTTTGCGATCGAAAGCAAATTAGAAGAAACATTTGAAAACTTAGAACCAAAATCACACCCAGAGTCAAAACCAGAGAAATAATTGTGTGATGCTTCGCTGTAAGGAAGTGATTTCTTCATTTTGTGAGTAAGATTTATGTCAAAAGTAAAGATGGATGCTGAAACACTGTCCAAGAATTTAGAACACTTTAATGGAAGTGAGCAATATTACAAGCATTTCCTTGGACTTCTGTACACCGATGGAGTCAAATACTTGGCTGAAAATGCTCAAGCCTACTGGTTGATTGATACGATCGTCTCCTATCAACACAGACTGAGGAAAGTTCGTAGTTTAAGTGAGTTTCAACTTTGGTTCCTTCATGTTGGCGATAAACATGAATTTATCAAACCTAAATCGCCTAATGATGCTGTTCTGACTTGTTGGGAAGATACGCCCAAACTCGGAGTTACACCTGCCGTTATTCAGCAGATACCTTATACCGATTTTTCCCTGCCGAAAATCAAGCTTTTCTTACGAGATAGAGTTCTTTACTTGCCAAGCGAAAATTAAGCCTTAAAATGCTGTCCAGTCCTCCTACTCTGGAGGCTGGACACAATTTTGCACTACATCACTCAACTAATATCAGGAGCAAATCAAATGACCGCTAGCGAACAAAGTTCCGATCGTACACTCCAAGAAAAGCATAAAAAACTGGCAGAATTGCAGGCAGAGGTTAACAAAATTTTTGCTGAAGCAATTACTAATGAGGTCAAAACTGCCGACTTTGCAACTGAAATTTGGGTTCAGGCAATGTTAGAGAAAAGACCTTATGTGGCAATTGCTTGTCGCATGATTCACCACAGCACAACTTTTCTGGGAGATGAATTACTGCAATTTCTGCGATATCTAGCTAAGGGGACTCTGGAACAAGATTCTTCGATCGTACAATGGGCAGTCGATTTAATCAATCAAGGTTTAATTATCAATAACACCCTGAAAGAGGAAAACCAAAATGGCAAATTTGATGTGCAAAGTCTGTAGCGGTCAGCTAATGTTTCTTGGTCAGTTAGGCTACTTGAGACATTATATTTGCCGAGATTGTGGGATGAATTTCAACAAAACTCCCAAAATTATCCGAGACAAATTCGATCGAGTAATTTCAGTCAAATACTAACAATGCAACTCGCACAAACCAAACAATGCGCTAACTGTCCCTGGAAAGTAGACCGAGATTTGAAACAAATTCCTGACTATAACCGGGAAAATCATGAAGCTTTGAAAGGAACAATCGTTGATCCAAATCTTGACCTGTATGAGCAATTAGCAAGTCCTAATGTGGCAATGGCTTGTCACTATTCCACTGATGAAAAACTGCTTGAATGTGTAGGCTGGATTTATAACCAACTACGGAACAATAATCTGGCTCTGCGATTGGTATTGATGCGATGCGCTACGCGCCCGCAAGCTACGAACCAGATATCACAGCTTGAAATTGATGGCAAACAACGGGCAACTTTTGCAGAAACTTTAGAGGAAATTTAGAAAATGTCACATCTCAGTGTAATCCGCACTCAGATAAAGAATCCGATCGTCCTACAACAGATTCTTGAGAAAATGATTGAATCAGGACTTGAAGGAATTCTTGCCGGGGCTTATTTAGAAACTAACACCCATATCCATGACCCTTTCGGCAACAGCAAGCTAGCAGAGTTTGTTATTCGGCGGAAACAAAGCTATCAGGGTGGTTACGACTTTGGCTTCAAACTGATAGAAGAGACAGGCGAATTTGAGTTCTTAACTCGTGATGGTTCCATCCATGCTGCTAAGCAATTTATGAAGGAACTTTTACCCTGGTACGCACGGGAAAATACTCTAGCAACATTGAGGAGTCAAGGGTTCAATATTGAGTCTCAAACTGAAGAAAATGGTGAAGTTGTCATAGTTGCTGGTAAATGGTGTTAGTCAGTCGTTAAAGCCACAGTTAAGTAGGGCTTCGCCATAAAGAGTTGAGGAAGGCAGTTTATTGGCTGCTTTTCTCTCAATAAGCGTAGAAAACTCAGGGTAAATCATGGATAGCGACAATCACAGCGACAATCACAAACAACAAGTAGAAAAACAAGCTGAAGACATTCAAATAGAGGTTGATAAAATCTTTGAACTTGCTCGATCGAATAACTGGAGTTTGGAACAATTTGCGATTAAAGTTCTCGCGGGAGCCACAGATTATGAACTTGGATATTTCTCAATTGCTGCTCAACTCGTTCAAAATGTGACCAAATTAGATGGACAAAGCTCAATCAATATCCTGAACTATTTACTTTATAAAGTTCGTCAGTTAGACCCTTTGAAGATTAAGCAAGCACAAAACATACTCTTCCAGGGCTTAGTCATGAATAAACAGGAAACCGAACAACGATTAGCAGAAAAAAGGAGAAATTAGCATGAAGACTACTTACAAAGCTGATGATTCGGTAGGACAACTAAAACTATCGATCGCACTGCATCTGATACCCAATCTTCCACCAATTCCGTATCAAGAATACAGACTGATTGTTGCTGACCCGCCGTGGCAATTCACACTCAGAGAAACAGACAAGACTCACCGGGGCCGTTGCAGCTACCCATCCATGACCGATGAGGAAATTCTCAATATGCCGATAAGTGCGTTGGGCAAAGATGACTGCTATCTGCTGCTGTGGGTAACAAACAACCATCAAGCGCTGGGGTTCCGGTGTCTCGATCGCTGGGGATTTACTCATCGCTCGACTTTCACCTGGGAGAAAGTCACCAAGGACGGCAACCCTCATGCTGGATTAGGTCACTACGGCAGGAATTGCACCGAGCATTTTCTGGTGGCTACTAAAGGTGCACCAGGGAGTTTTACCACTCATGGTTTGACCACCATCAACAACCTTATCAAAGCTCCCCGTAGAGAGCATTCACAGAAGCCGAAACAGTTTTGGGGAATCGCCGATCAACTCGCTGAAAAACTGGAGAATTGCGAGAGGTTGGGCAAGTTATCGCATCCGTCGAGGATTGAACTTTTTGCTCGGGAACAACGGCCTAATTGGGATGCCTGGGGTGCTGAGGCTAACTTGCCTAATGCTTTAGTTGGATAATTCAACCCTAGTTTTTTATGGAAATTACTAGGGTTAAGTCATTTTGTTATTGCTTCGCTTAAGGATATTGATTTGTCCTGTAAGCGTATTTACTGGGTCGCTCCCAGTCACAAAATGAGCTGGTTTAATTTAGTTTTTGGAATTACTTCGATCGCATCCGATCCAACTTACAATTCCTACGATTCAACTGATACTGTCCCCGATGAAAGTTACGAACAAAGTCAACATGAAAGTTACGAGGAAAGTTACGAGAAAAGTTACGAGAAAAGTTACGGAGTTAAAATTACAAATCCGGTACAGTTTACCGATGATTTTGCAGCAAAAGTAATCGAAGCTCTCGAACTTTTAGCTCGTTATTGTCCAGAGTATTTCAGCTTGATTCAAGAGTATACTCATTGCATAAGTAGTGCTACTTCATCGGGTGCTGCTTATTGGAAGAATGAAATACTCATTGCTGAACAAACATTTAGTCGTGATGTTGAATGGTTAGCCAGCATTTTTGTTCATGAAAATCATCACATCATCCGTCGATCTGTTGGTGATAAATTTGTTGACAATAGCAGGGAGGAAGAATTGGACTGCATTGAACAACAAATCCTCTGTTTGAAACAGCTTAACGTTCCTCAAAGCTGGATTGAGAGTTTAAGAGCTGAAACAGGTGATCATTATTTGGAAGAGATTACCTGGTAATCTAGTGTTTTGCTTCGCATAAAGGCATTGATTTGTTCTCTCAAAATATCATCATGACAACCGTTCATAACGATTGCACAACGACAGAATCAGAATCTAATGAATTGCCAGAGATTGCTGAAAACGGCTTTATTATTGTGAGTGACTTTTTCGCATATCAGCATGAGTCGATCGAAACCGCACTGAAAAATAGCCAGTTTCAATATCTGATAGCGTTGCATCCTGATAGTCCGACGAAACTTTGGAGAAAAGATGCTTTTAGAGTGTATGTTTTAGAGGAACATCTTGAAGCAGCTAGAACTTTCTGTATATCGATCGAATTTGCCAACAAATCCAACAAATAATAGCGTAATTGCTGGGTCGCTCCCAGTTCAAATCCAGAATGCTTCGCTCTGAACTTGTGAGTTTTTAGCATAAAAAATGAACGAATTAGAGCTAGATATATCCACCGAAAAGGGTTCTTGAAAAACCAAAGAAGGTAAATCAATCCCATATCTAAGAGAGCGTTGTCAACTTCTCATTGATGACGGCTGGAATGATTACTACCTTCAAATCACGAAATGATCCAAAAATACCACAATTGAAATCTCGGTGGTTATTGGAGATCCAGGCTATGACGCAGAAAGCCGATGGTCAAAAGAGCAAGTTTATCGTTTAGCAAAGTTATCCCATACAGAATTTGCTAGACAAAAAGCTGAATTGATTCAAGATGCGATCGAATTTGCCAATAATCTGCTAATTTATTTGGTAGCCCACAACCTTATTAGCGTAATAATTGGGTCGTTCCCAGTCCTAACGAATGTCTTCATCTGACACCAATGTTTCAGGACTTCAAAGAGTAGCTGATTTTCCATCCAATCAGCATCAGACCCTTGTTGCTGCCATTGGCAAAATCCCTCATCAACTAGAGTTTTACGTTTATCAAGACAAGTTTAGCTTCTATGTTCCCCCTGAGCACCTTGAGACAGCTAAAGCTTTGTGTGAGTCCATCCCTAAAATGCCGACAAATCAATAAATAGCGAATAACTGGGTCGCTCCCAGTTCCCTCTCATGCCTTACTATATTTTGTTTACAAACGAACAAGAAATAAATGTTTACACCACGCCGGAAATGTTGACAACAGAAGAAATTCAAGATTTGGTTGGCATTGAAGGAGAGCCAGCCACTTTTGAAGTGCTAGATTCTTCTAACTTCTCTGACCCCAAAATTGTCATAATTTGTGATGATGACCTAGAACCGAAAGGGCTAAAACCGACTTGTGTAACTAAAAAGGGAAGCGTGATTTTCGGTCAGGTAGTTATTCTTGGAACTAATCAATCCTGGGAAGATTTGTGTCTTCTAAATCTTGAGCAAGTAAAAATTGTGAAAGAAGAACTCAGATTGTACCAAAAACCATCCAAGCCAGAAAAGGATTTTAGTGCTTCGCTGCGGGATTGAGATTTTCTGTAATTCGATCATTAGGAGCCATTCAAGTGCAATTTTACGTCTTAGTTAACTCGACAGGCATTCAAGAAGTAGCAGCAACTGAACTTCCCAAACTGCCAGAACTTCAAAAACTTGTAGGATTTCCAGGGGAAGAAGCTTATTTGGAACCTGTCTATCAGTGTTATTCTGACCCGTCAATCGTCATTCTGTGTGATGAAGAGTTCTTGCGGAAGGCTCATCAGCCAACTATGCTTACTCCGAAGCGCGTCATCCTTCAGGGACAAATTCTTGTTGTGGCGATCGATCCTCAACAAGAAGATTTCTGTCTGTTGACTCAGAAGCAGGTAGAGTTGGTCAAACGAGAAACCAAACTCTATCAACCAACTCCACGTTAGCTCTAGCAGAATCAAGCCCTCATTCTAGGGCTTGATTCTGCTAGAGCACCTGTCAAAGTAACAACAACTAAGAAAATGGATAATAATCTGTACCGAAGAATAATTCAGTATGCCAGGGTAATTGCTGGGGGGGACACATTACCGTGGTCAGGGCTGTACACTGCCCGAAGTGTCTACAATCTGCTGAAAACTTCAGAGCCACTTTACCCAGAAGACATAGCTACTCAATTAGAATTATCCGCCGAGTACGTTAATCAAATCATTTTGGCTTTGCAGAATGGTGGAATTGAAATTAAGTCAGTCCCGACTGAAACCATCAACGGTAGACCCAGAGTAAAGTATACGATCGAAGAAGATATGCTCTATTATGTTTTAGTTTCTGACCAAGGTTTAGAGATTCGCTTCTCTAAAAACCAAAGCTTACCTAAGATTGAGGGACTGTTGGGGTTGGATATAGAAGTGAAAGACAAAGCCTTCTTAGAAATCACAGAACATCAGTTCATTGACAAGAGTTTGGTGATTTTAAGTAATGCTGGCGCGGAGGGTGAAGTAAACTTTGTCACTAAAAACGGACAAGAATTGCGAGGTTTACTTCTGATTCTAGGGATTGATACGAATGAAAAGTTTTTCTTGATAAGTGCAACCCAAGTTAAATCCATAATTCCTCAACTTCTTACAAACTATGACTGAAGTATCGAGAGTCAGTAATTAGCATCAATTTCAGCGCATTTACATGGGAGTTCGCCCCACATCACATTTAATCAGGTAATAGCAATGGTAGATGCCACATACCCCACAGAATATGACGCGGTACTCGGCAGTCAAGTCTTAGTTCCCGAAGGCGCTGCGGTGCTCGGAGGTCTATTCGGTGTCAAGAGTCGCTTAGCATCCAATCACCGATTATCCCAAATTGGTGCTTTGTGTGAAGCCTGTAAATATGGTGAGGTTGGTTTTGATTTGATGGTTCAGTTTTTGAAAGATAAATCGATCGACCCAGCAGTAAAAAAGGCTGGCAAAACTTGCGTTTCCTCAATGTTAAACGATACCCTAGTCACTGATGATTTAGGATGGTATCTTGTTGGACGTGGGCAGTTATACCCTGACAGCAAAATAGATACTTTGCGATTGGCTTGTGAAAAACTTCTTGCTTACATAAACACGTTGTACGGCAAAAGGAAATGGTATTTCGGCGGAGGCTACAGCTATATCACCTTCTCTCAAGTTCAAGATTGGGAATGGGCTAAAGGCAACCGAAAAACTTTAAGTGATTCAATGAACTACTTAGTACAAATTCTGTCAGCCGAAAAGCTCAGAAGAGTAATAATCTTGAACTTTGTTTACTACTGCCAAACTTACTATGATATTTCGCTAGCCTATCAGAGAGAAGTAATTAGGAGCAAATTTCATAGCAATATTGAGCCGAGATTGTTAAGCCAAGGCATTTATCATAGTTTGCTTCCTTGGTTTGAAGAGAGTTTAGAAGAACTAATTGCCTCTTCATTTGAAGATTTAGTAATGGAATAATGCTTCGCTTTCAGAGTGTGATTTCTCAATTACACAAAATGAAAGACAATTTGATGGAATTCCCGATCGACCAGCAAATCTACAATTTAGCTTTAGGTTATGCTTCAGAACAAGCAAATCTACAAAATGGTCTCAAACTTTTCTACAATACAATGACCGTGTGGGCAGTGAATTATCTTTTAGGGTGGATGGACTTTGAAACCCTTATAGATAAAGATGATGATTGGACTGTAGCAATTGAATCAGCTTTAGAATTGGCTGACGTAATGTTGCCCGGAATCGGAAAAATTCAATGCTGCCGAATTGATGAAGGAGAAACACGAATTATTGTTCCAGCTCAAGACGATCGCATTGCTTATATCTTTGTTGAATTACCGGGGTCAGTAGAAAAGGTCAAACTTTTGGGCTTTCTCCCGGCTGCCGACATCCACGGCGATACTGTCGAAATTTCAGTTACCAACCTTCAGCCATTTGACCACTTATCTGACTATTTGGAAGCTATTCAATTACAAACTGTTTAAGGAGAGAACAATGGCAACTTTGAAGAATTTGATGATGTCTCTGGCAGGGAAGCCAAAGCCTGATCCAGCTCAAGCGGTTTGGATCGTTAATTGCCCCCCGCCAGAACAGGATGATTTTGCTGGAGCAATCGGTAAAGCTGAATGTGAACTTGAAGATAAATTCCGATTCGATAGAGAGGGCGTTTATCTTGGCACTACAGCTTCCTTGGCGGGTGCGATCGCGCACCTCACTGCTGAAGAAATTGATCGGGATTGGGAATCTGTTTGCAGGATGATGAATTGGTAATTACCTCATCAGGAGTCAAGATGAGGTATAGCCAAGGTATAAGCGAGGTATAGAGTCAGCGCCGGGGTCGCAGATTTGCCACCCCTGACTGTTGATAGCTTATTGCATAGTCTAAGGTTCGCCCTTAAGTAGTGATTTAGCAGTTCGTATTATGCACAACCCAGATTTTTCGATCCCTCAAGAAGTCGAAAATCAACTCAGAATCTGTACTGTAATTGAAGAAGCTTCATGGCTCAACGAAGAAGGTCAGCTCTTACCTTGTGAAGTTAGTCATGAAGTCGTTGCCCCTCAATTTTTACCAGGCAACGCAGCGAAATTAGTTTGCTTCTCTCGACAAAAGTATGTGACGATGCGCTACGCGCCCGCAAGCTACGGAAAAACACCAATCAAACTCTTTCAAACCAAGGAAAGTGCTTGGGAAAGTGCTTGTCTTGACGCTGTTTCTGAATTAGGTTTATCAAATACTCAGATTATTACTAAGTCGATCGTTACTCAAGTCACTAACAAAGCTACACAGTTGATTCACTCTTTAAATTGGTGGTTGATATAACTGTTTCTTGTTTCTAGTTTCTAGCAATGTTTCTGGTAACGTTTCTTGTAATGTTTCTAGCAAATAGTAAGATTTTGCTTCGCTGGTGAGCGTTTGAGATGGAGGTAAAATAATGCTAGAGTTCGACATAGAAAATGGTACTTGGAAAGGCAAAGATGGCAAATTGGTAAAATACACAAAAGAAACTCGCCAACTTAGTAGTCATGATGATTGGAGCGAGTATCATCTGCAAATTACCAAATGGCCAAAAACTACATCAATTGAGATTGTAGTGATGAGTGGCGATCAAGGATATGACTCTGAGAGCCGATGGTCACGTTCCGAAGTACATCGGCTAACCAAACTGCCTCATGCAGAATTTGAGGCACAAAGAGATCAACTAATTGAGAAAATCCTCAAATTAGCAAATGAACAATTTGGTTATCTAACACTTTAAAAGCGCATATCTGGGTCGCTCCCAGAATTCTTATCATGTACGACCAAAGCAAGATAACGCTAGGCAAAACCATAAAAAATGCTCGGCAAGAGTACGGTTTTAGCCAGAAAGACTTGTGTAAATTGCTGATTGTGCCGTCAGACAATTTTCAGACGATCGACCGCTGCCTGCTAGCAAAAATCGAAAACAACCGAGTTGATATTCGATCGAATGAGTATGACTGGCTGATACCCAGAATTGCTGGAATATTTGCCCTCGATGTTGTTTGGCTTGAAGCAATTCGTCAACAAACCGAAGTTGAGCCTCTGGATTTAAGTCAAGCCGTATCAGCATTTCCCATTTACTTCAATCGCAAAACCTATGACCTATTATAAAACAGTGTATCTGCATCGGATGGTGGCAGAACAAAGCATCAATCGTAAACTCAACACCGGTGAAGTTGTTCACCATCTGGATGAAGACAAATCTAATAATTCGCCAGAAAATCTGGTGATTTGCTCCAGTTCTTCTGTTCACAGATGTTATCATGTCCGTTCTCTAAGACAGAAACTTGAAGCCGATCGACCTCTGATTCAAGTTGAGGATTTGTGGTTATAAAAGTTAGAAATACTTACACATCACCCTTTGGCTACCCTTCGACTACGCGGTTCCTGAGCCTTGCACTGAGCGTAGCCGAAGGGTAGTCGAAGGGCAGTGCAAGGCTCAGGGCATCGCCTCAGCGTCGGAATGTGTAAGTCTGCCGATCTTCGGCAAAGTTCAAGTTCAATCTACTTTGACTTTTCACCTATGAAAATATTTTTCCTTGACCTAGACGGTACACTCCGCCAAACGAAAAGCGGGGAAACATTTATCAACCGACCAGACGATCAACAAGCGATTCCCGGAGCTTTAGCAGCAACCGAATATTTGAGTTCAATCGGATTCATTCTCATTGGCATCACCAATCAAGGTGGATGTGCTGCAATTGACCCTGCCACCAACAAACCACGGAAAAGTTTAGAGGATGCGATCGAGGAACAGAAGATTACCCTAAAGCTTTTTCCCAAGTTGTCGGAGATTTATTTTTGTCCTAGCTGGGGTGAAAACTGTTTTCAAGTTTCTCGCTCTGGTGAAATCAATTCTTTTCAGGCGCCGATCGGTAATAGCGGTGGCTCAATCTCATGTCGGAAACCAGGACACGGAATGCTGTTACAGGCTGTTGCTGGCATTCATTCTGATGCTGACCCGGTTGACTGGGGGGATTCATGGATGAGTGGCGATCGCAACGAAGATGAAGTCTGTGCAGCATCAGGGATTGTCAATTTTATTTGGGCAAATCTCATGCTCAAACGGTTTGGCGGGGCTGATTGCCAAGAAACCCCCAACGAAATAGTTAAAAAGTTTGATCGACTGATTCAACACTAATTCAAGAGCGTTTTGCCGGATCGCTCCCGGCTTTATTTCCCTAAGAATGCCAAAACTTTTACTCCGAGGTCTAACTGCCATCACTTTGACTGCTACTGCTACTATCTATTTGCTATAGATAGAGACAGAGAAAGAAACCCAAGAAATTGAGAAATATTTTGGTGAATATCAGGAAGCTTATCAGATCGGCATTCAAATCGAAGAATTTGAAGGCAATCGTAAAAAGTCAGAGTAATGCTTCGCTGTAAGGTAGTGTTGTTTGTTTCAATGCTATGAACTTAAAAGAATTAGTTCGCTTTCTGAAATATGAAGCCGACCTCCCTAACTTTTTCCAGACTTCTGCCAACTATTACTACCACAATCAAACACTACCTTCAGAGATTGAAACTCAGAAAATCAAGGTAGTTTTAGCCGTTAGCGATCAAAAAGAAGGTCAGCAGCCAAAGAGTAATGATCCACTCTATCAACAAGCCTATCAAATCGCTCAGTCTATTTAATTGGAGCTGATAAGATGGAAGGCATTAATATCTGGTCTGGCTCTGATATTGGAATTGGTGCAGCCTTGACCAATCCCACAGAGCTAGCTTTCCGAAAGAACAAAATCAAAAATCATTACCCGGTAACATTCAAAGGCGTGAATTACTGTGATGCTGAATCTGCCTATCAAGAGTACAAAAGTCGTGATATGCAGGAATCGATCGAGATTATGACAGAAATCATTGTCTGCAAATTACAGCAACATCCGCGACTGTTTGAAGAAATTACCAAACGAGGCGGTGTTGAATGGCTTAAGCGATGTCGTCACATTGTTGGAATCAGAAATAGTCGCTGGGAAGGCTACGGATTAGAAAGCAATTTCATCCTGTGCTTGGTATTTGCCTATCAATTGTGTAGTGAATAGCGCGATTGCCGGGTCGTTCCCGGTCTTAAATTATGTCTAAACCTAAGTCTGAAATCAAGTTTGCGATTCTTAAGGCGAGTTATTGGGTTGGTGATGCTACTGAATATGGCAGCGTTTACTGGCTTCTTGAGATGGAAGGGAAATGGAGTCAAGAGTTTGAAGCAGCCCATTTCTTTGATACTCGCTCGGATGCTGAATTACGCTTAGCTGAAGAAAAACGTCATCCTGCAAATCAGAACATTTCCATTGTTGAAGTTGAATTGTACCGTGATTAAGAGCAATGAAAACTACATTTTACTGGTCAAACTGGAAATTTACAGTCGAAAGCTCTTGTTATTATGACGATTCACCAGGGAATGTATTTTACTTAGAAGCAATCGTTATGCCAGAGCTTGAATTAGTAGCTAAGTCTGAACTCAAAGGTTGGAATCGATCGCTAGCCGAACAAGCAGCTAAGTCAATGGTTGTCTGTGAGAATAAAATTGATGAAAATTATTACTTGAAAACTCTTTTTAGCTAATAATGCTTCGCGTTGAGGTTTTGAGTGAGTTTAATCAGTTAAGGAGTAAGAGTCATGACAATTACAATCGAAGAAATCAAGTCAATCATTGCGGGTTCCGAAGAAACACTGCGACTTTTGCAGAACCAGCCCGAGTACCAAGCGATCGAAAACAACGAGAATTTTATTACACAAAATGAATTAGGTTTGGCGGATGCTATTCAGGCACTGAGTGAAGTTTATCAGGCAATTACTGAATCTGAATGCGATTTAGTCAATCCTCCAGAACCAGCTACAGATTCTCGCGATCCGTTTGATTTACTAGGATACTAATACGCGCTGTCGCCGGGTCGCTCCCGGCATCTTCATGAAAACTAAAACTGTTGAATGGAATCCCCCGACTGCTGAAGAATTGCCATGTAATTGGTCAGTTCAGGCGATCGGACCTGATGGCGGAGCTTATAGAAGTCGTGACGGTTTGGTTGTAATAATTTCTTGTTCGATTGAAAAAGACGGTTATTCGTGGGTTCATGTCTCCCTGTCTCGTAAAAAATCAGTTCCAACTTGGATAGATTTGGTCAAAGTCAAAGACATTTTTTTGGGTGCAGAGGCTTTGGCACTTCAGATTCTGCCTGCTCGATCGGAATGGGTAAATGTTCATGAGTTCTGTCTGCATCTTTATCAATGTCTCGACCAACGACCAATTCCCGACTTTCGTAAACTAGGAACTATCTAAAATGAAACTCGATCCAACTGACATGAGAACTTACCCCGTTCAAGAGAAACCGTGCAAAACTTGTCCGTTTAGTGGTGAAAAACCATTACCTCTATCTCCAGCAGAGTTGGCAGTATACTACGAAAACTTGATGGGAAACGGGCAACACATTTGTCATAGTACGAATAACACCAAAATCTGTCGCGGTGGTAGGAATATACAACTAAAATGGCTCTGTTCGATCGGTTTCTTAGGTGAGCCGACTGATGAAGCTTTCAACGAAGCAGTAAATTGGGCATTGAACAATAAGGAGTCAGCAACATCAATGACCCATGACTAAACCTTAGCAATCAATTCAAGCTTTATGAACTGCGAAATCACCTTGGGCAGATTAATCAAAAATGCCCGATTGTATCAATCTATGAGTCAAATAGAACTGGCTCGTAGATTGACCGCTCGCACTGGAAGAAATGTAACTTTCTGTGAATTCAGCCGAATAGAAAATGATTGCGCTGATATTCCGTATGAACAGTAGCAATTGTTAATCTCGGTTCTGGCAGCAGTTTTTGAAGCCCATAAAGATTGGTTTGAGGAAGTTCGGAAACAAACCCATACCCAAACTTTGGATACTTCTCAAGCAATTTTCCCCGTTTCTCTAGAAGATCCATGAGCTATCAAACCGTTTATTTGCATCGTGTAATTGCCGAACAGACGATGGCGCGTTCGCGCCCCGCAAGCTACGACCACAAGCTCCGACCCGGTGAAGTTGTCCATCATCTTGACCATGACAAAACCAATAGCTCACCAGACAATCTGGTGGTTTGTTCGAGTGCATCAGTGCAGCGGCAATATCACATCCGGTCACTGCATCAGAAAATGGAAGCCGATCGACTGGTTAGGCAAGGTGATTTGTGGTTCTGAGCAAAGTCCACGTATCCCTCACAGTACGGATGCGTGGGTCTACCGGAACCGGGCTATCCGAAAAAGAGGAAAAAACCCATGAATACGAAAATGTTGGCAGTCCAGTTTTCTCTGAAAGAGGGTAAAATTATCTTCAACTCAAGCGTCAACGGGGGTTGCGGAATTGTTGTTTTGCCCAATCCAACAGTTCGTCGTAGGTGGAATAAGCGCACAGTATCCGTGACTTATCGCCTTTTTTTCTTACCGCAATCACTTTGCCTCTTCTATTTTCATAACCTGGTTGTCCCGTTATTTCTTCTAACTCTAGCTCAAAAAAATTAAGGGCTTGAATAAATTGAGAAATTTTATTATCTTCCATTAGTTCATCCTTCGTCAATTTAACTTGTTTATTTTATCACTGCACCAATTATAAAAACGAAACTCATTCGTCGCGTGTTTGAACAAACAAAATTCCTGGCTTTGAGCGTTCTTGAATGATGCCGCGAAAGCCCGCCCCCCGATTAGAGCAAAACGAACCGGGGAGCGTGAAAGCTTCAAGGAGGCTGTCAGAGTCAAGCAGGATTAGCCCAAGCAAAACCAGAGCTGATGTACGTGCAACAGTCGGGTATACACCCAAGTGTCAGAAACAAGCTTTGGTGTATACCCGACAAACTTTAATTGTCCTTTTCCTTCAAAGTCTTATTCTTTGGTAAATCGTCCTTTTCCTTCAAAGTCTTATTCTTTGGTAAATCGTCCTTTTCCTTTGAGATGTTCACAGCTTGGTTGAAAGTGAAGTTGAAAGTAAAGTTGAAAACTCGAGAGTTTTTTTCGTCGGGCTCCAACTTAGTCTTCTGTGGGTTCAAGCGAGCAGCAATCCAAGGAACAAGAACTTGGTCCGTCATGTTAATCAACAAAATCAGGAATGGCATCAGACTCGGATAGATCAAATCTAGGTTGGGCAGACCAGGGAGAGTAGGAGTTTGTTGATGGGGCTGCTCTGTGTGACAAATAGAAGGATTCTCCTGAATCTGTGAATCAGGAGTTGTAGTCGGTAAAGAGTTGGGCTTCATAAACTAAACCTCGTTTGTGGTGTCCGGCCGGTAAAAAAGACTGAGTAACTTGGCGCAAAAGCAAAAGGGGTCACAACCAAATATGGCTTTTGCGCTGAGACGACAGTCTTATTGGTATGATTCAGTCTTTTCTAAGCTCGGCTACAGAATCCGGATTGATCGCACCACGGTAAAAAACTAGAGTTCGTTTAGCTGTAATCAAGTGCAGCAAGGAGCCGAGAGCGATCTGTCGATAATCTTGTTAGAGGGGTTGCCTGACGGTCATCAGCCTGAAACGATCGTGCTTGAGTTCTCTCGCCAATTCTGCCAATTACCCCGCAGCAAGCCTCCGGGCATGATCGCAAGAGCGAGAGTCAGTGGTAGTAGCGCGTTCTTCGGATTACCGCAAACATAAAAAATGATGCACGCAAAACTTCGGGTATAGACCAAGAAAAGGTAGACACCAAAGAGGGACAACTGAGTCTAAGCGTTCGGGTTAAGGCTGACTTTTGCTTTTCTTCCAAAGTTTGACCAATTGTCTAAAATCCTTATTTTCATCGTTTGTCAGCACTGCTTTCACTGCTTCCTTAACTCCCAATCGATGCACTTGGCAATAGACATCATGGGCTGCTGCGGGGTCATTGTCCGCGATTGCTTTGAGTGCACGTTCAACCAGTTGTAGTTCGTTTTCGTTGAGATTTGAGTCAGCAGCGGATTCTAAAACTAAATAACGCCTGTCAAGGTAGAGTTGTTTTTTTGATTTACCGAGAATTGTCACTTCGCGGTCAAGCTCAACAAGCAGGCATTCTCGCCCATCCTTCCACACCTCAACTACGGTGGCTCCCTCGCCTCTGTACTCCTCGGCACCGGGATACTGGGCCGAAACTTTCACTCGATCGCCGGGGGTGAATTGGAGTTGAGGGGCGAGCGAATTGTTACAAGTTTTTGAGTTGTTACACGGTTTGGCTTCCAGCTCAAAAGCGGGTGTAACAGGCGCTGTTACAGGCGTTACATCAGTTACTGGTTGAGACTCGACTTTATGATTAACACTCTGGGTGATGTCAGGTGGTGATGTTTTTTCAGATTGGCTACTTTCATCTTGTAACGCTGTAACGTCTGTAACCATGCGGGTTGTAGCGTTTTCAGAGGTTGTAACAATTTCAGAATTGCTGGTAACATCTGTAACCGCAAGGCTTTGAGCTATTTGAGAATGTGCTGGAATTTTTGCAATCTTTGAAGTGCCTGTAACCGTGCGGGTTTGAGTTAATTCTTGCAGTCCGCCATCACAGCAAACAGTTTTGATGCAAGCCCAGTTCGGGATGTGCGGTCGGTTGCTGCCATCTTCATCCTCCGCGATGGCTGCATCAACGAAGCACGGTAAAATCTGAAGTCCCTGCCACTGAGCCGGAATGCGCTTGATTTTGTCGCCCTCTCGCACAACTTCGGAAGCTCGCCAGTGATTTGACAATACTCGCTGCAAGTGGTGGACGAATTTGTTGTAACCGCTTGGCAAGAGATTGTGGGCTTTGCAATATGCCACATACCAACTGTGCAAATCGCTGCCGCTATAACTATCGCCACCCGATCTCAAACAGCGATCGACAAACGAACGGACGCTATCTCCCAGAATCGCGCCATCCTGTTTTAACGCGACAATTGACGGGTTGGTTGACGGTACGAGCAAAATGCGATTGCGTTCTGTCTTGTCCATTGATAGCGCCCAACCGGCGATCGAACCTAACTCAGTGGATAACTTGCGGCCGAGTGAGGGATCTTCAATGTTGGCGATGCGGGGGCGGGTTTGTAGTGGAATGCAGCGCCTGTCCCAACCGTCGCCGCTATTTTCCGTTTGGATGTGTTCGACGGAGGCGATCGCAAATCGCACGTTCCATTTTTTTTGGTAAGCCGATGCAGAAAATAGAGCGCGTCCCGAAATGCCGCCATTGTCCACCAATTCGTAAAAAGCTTTGAGCCCGCTCAGAAATCCGCCAGCATCGGGGATGTAAAACAAGGATTTACCAGTTAATAATTGATGCCGGCCTTCAGGTTTTGTCAGCTCGGTCAAGCTATTGGAACTAACGCTGTTTTCTTCGCCAAGTAAGTTTGCCCAAGTCCGCAGCATCACGCCTTTCCCGCTACCGCTATCCCCAATCAAGTAAGCAAACTTCCCGTAAGGTGCGGTTGGGTCTAAATACATCGAAGTCAAAGCCCTGATGACCTCTATCTGTTCGACACCGTAGGCAGAAAGTATGAATTGCTTAAATTCGGCTGGACATTCTGACCCTGGCACATAATCGCAGGGGGAACAAGAAAGCAGGTAATGTTCCTTGTCGTGTGGGAACAGTTCGCCAGTCCTCAAATCTACAGTGCCGTTGGAGAATGATTTGAGGTGGTTCCGAGAAGTGTCAACCTTCTGGTGCAGCACCTTCCGGCAATATTTAAAAGCCGAATCTAAGAATTTGTTAGTGCCGAACTTAAACTTTTTGCCGACTTCTGCTGTTTCGTAGCAATTCTCCGTAAAGTCGCCGATGAGTTTGTTTACGTCCGCTTCATCTTGGAATTGCCAATAGCGCCCGTTCCATTGGTAGAAAGCATCATTGACAACTATCCAATCATCTCCGAATAAATTCTTGAGGCAGTGTGCCTCAAACGTTGTGGACTTGGGGACTAAGTATCTGTCTCTAGTTCCACCACTGCCGCCGTCGCCTCCAAAGGTTTTTGATTCCCAGTCCTTAAAAGTAACGGACGTGGCCAGCACTTTTCTAAAAGCTTCAATGCTCTTTCGTTGAATCAAATCGTCCATGCCTTTGGTTTCGCCTTCGGTGCCCGCATCCCAACCTCCAGTTGCACTGTAGACCGGAACGTCGAACTTGAGCAACACAAGACCGAGTTTCCTCTGTTCCCAGGTGACGTTTGGGTTGGTGGCGGCATCGGCATCGAAGGCAAAGATAAACCCGAAGCCGGCACGGGCGTACTTTTCTAAAGTTTCGACCAAGTAGCGCTTGCCTTGAATGTCTCCTTTTTTAGAGGTAAGACCCATTGAAACGCCCAGCAGTGCAATAGTTGGGATGTCGTTAGCGCATCCGGCGATTCCTTTGAACGGGCCTTCAGTGAGGACAATGCACGGATGCCCGTTGATGTGGTAGCAGTGCTGCTTGAGATTTTCGGTATCCCAGTAGTTTTTGTGGGTGGGATGCTGGGGCAAGAATGCGTCGTATTCACCAACTGGTGTGCGGTATTTGGGCGCTTTCTTGCAGCTTTCTGATTTCCAAGGCTTGTCCGGCCTGAACTGAAATTGTGTGGTTTTTCCCACGAATAGGATGCCGCCAGACTTTGCCGTGTACCCCAGATATACTGATGCCTCGTCCGCAGATACGGTGCGACAGTTGGCGTAACTCCAATCGTTCAACAGCCCCCGGCTCTCAATGTGGCTCTTGTGTTTGGGGCAAAGATAAGCGGTAGATTCAAATTGCTGTACAACGTTCATAGATGCCTCTCTCGCTACTCATAGCGGTGCGTACTGGTTTTTTTACAAAAACCCGCTAAATGTAGAAGAGACGGCTCTGCTGTAACTACCGTTGACGTGCAAAGGTGCAGATTTTGCGGTAGTGGCAGAAATGAACTATGATGAATCTAAAGTTTTTTTTATTTTGTTGTTCGCCGTCTCTTCTAAAGACTGCGGACTCTTTTTTTTGGTCTGGTCTAATCGATGCGGGCGGTCGCTTGTCGGCAACAGCCTTTGCCAATTTTAAACTCGAACGTATTGCTTAGATTGCTGGGTGGCAAGGAATTTCTGATAAGCTTCCTTATCGCCACCGCATGAATCCACAGAAACCTGGCTAACAATCTCATAAGTCATTGTTTCAGCTTCCTCTGGTGTCAAAGGCTGGCGTTCGCAATAAGCAATCTGTACATCCCGAAACTCCGGCATATCCCCTTCAATCTCTGATAGGTCAGCTTCGTACCGAAACACCTTGACCACTACCCAGTCTGAGGGAGTGACAAGGTAAGCTTTCCAAGGGCTACCCTCTTTTTTTACGTGGTAAGTGAGCCGTTCGCCAAGTTTGACCTGACGCTTGAGTAGTGGACGCGAATCGTGGGAAAGCTGCAACAGTCGAGTCAACTGTTTCCCGATAACAAGCTCTTTACTCTCGATCGGCACCCATTTTTCTTGCTCTTTGACTAGGTAAAGGTTCAGCGTAGACTTGCTTGCCAATGGGTCGTATAGTTCGATGTCTTCAGTTGGTGTTATTTGTTCGAGTAATGTCATTGTTTATACCTCATCTTTATCTCGATCGTCTTGGTGGTCGCCCCACATATCCCAAAAACTCGTCTGTTTGCCTTTGAAGACGCAATCGACTTCGAGGTCTGAATCATCCTCGTTTTGTTCAACTCTTTTGAGTTCCCATCCATACTTCTTTTCCATCTCCTTGCAATCCTCTTCAGATGATGCCGAATGTCTGTTTTCCTGCTCCGAGTCGTCGTCTCCATTTTTGCTAAATGGCCATCCAATCATTGCGGTCACTCCTTAAAATGGATGTATTTTGAAACCTCCAGCTTTTTATTTCTTCCTGGGGGTCTTGGAACTCAAAAAGTTTGAAATGCCGTTCTTAGCTCTGGTTCTACGTAAATGCAGTCCACCAAAGTTTTTGGCAAAAAATCTGAGACATTTTGAACTTTTAATCCAGCACACTTGGCGTTGCTGTTTTGGGTATACACCAAACGCGAGATAAACAAAGCTTGGTGTATACCCGTAGTTCAGCCTAGTTTTTCAAGTAGTGTTTCCCATTCCATAATTTGATTTTTTAGCAATTGGATTCGATCGCCCTTAGCCTTGCGCTTGAGAAACAAACCCCTGCCGCCAAGTTCTTCGCGAGCTAATGCGATACTCTGCTCCAACACTTTTGGTCAACGTCTCCCTATCCTCCTTTCCTAGCTCAGTGTCGGTCATTCCCACCATCTGACGGGCGAACTGTTCCAAGAATTCAGAGCGCGATATGTCAAGAGCCTCCGCCCTGGTGTCGATCGCCTTCATCGCGGTAGGAGTCACAAAAATGCTGTAGCGCTCTTTGTTTTCGCCCCAAGCGCTGCGTTCAGCCGGTTTTCTGGTCATTTGTCTGTGTATGCACAACATTTTTCATCATAGGGCTTGACAATACCCAAATAAAAGTGCTATGTCTGTGCATACATAATATGTCTGTGCATACACAAACATATTAACACCAAAACCAAACCCCGCCCCCTATGACTGGAAATCTTCTGGGGCGGGGTATGGCACTCACTTTCGGGAGATTTCCTCTATGTTCGCAGATCACGGGCAGCCATCGCAACCCGCCCGACCAAGCTTTGTAGAAATACCCAATCCATGTGTCACCACCACAATGGGACGCATGGAAGTGACCGACGTTCGTTCTGAAACTGTCACTGGTCGCCTACTGGATGACCAAAATAATTTGATAGAGGAAGACGGGCAGCCAGTTTACATCTGCGTTCGGAAACATGAGATTGTGTGTCCCACCGAACGAGCCGACGTGATGAGTTGGTGGGAATTCGGGGAACAAGCGGTTGCGGGACACACGACGCCCCGAAAATATTCCCTCGAATCCTTGATTAATCGCTTGGACGGACTCAATTTGGATGAACTCTACGCTGTCCGAACCTTTGTTTGTTTGGAAGCCGACCCGTTTCAAGCGTATTCGGGTAGCGTCAACAGCGACTTATCCCACTTGCAGGCTTGGTTCCCGACAGTGCGAGTTCTTGAGCGTGTCGAACAAAACCAACTAGCAAGCGCGTTGTGCTGGCGAATAGCTAGCAACTCCAACGCATCAAGCGCACCATCTCCAGGCGACGGGAGGGACGATCGATAGCGCCAGTTTCTTCTATCAACACACCAGTGAGGAATGACTATGACCAACGGCAATGGGTCTAACGGCAATGGGTCTAACGGTGATACGCCCCAACCCGATCCACTACAAAAGTTAACGGAATACGTTGAATCTGTGGAGATTTCTCTGGAAATCCAGGAAGATAAAACAGATGCCATTGAAGATCAGGTGGCAAATCTGACCGAGCAGATAACCGAGTTAAAACAACAAGTGAAAGACATATATGGAGATGAAGAGGACTGGGAACGTATGTCAAAGACTTGACGGGCTTATCATACGCCGTCAGGCTAAAAACCGATTGCAACTGTCTAAGCTGGAGCGAACCAAGCGCTTGCGAGATGAAGCTGCTTTGAGCCGACCTTTTAGAAAGTCTCCCCTGCTAGACTTCGTTGATGATTTGGTACACAGACCCCCAAATCAAGAACAGATGCGCCAACTCAAAGAACTGCTTTTAGAAGAACAGAAGGCGATCGCTAAACTCATTGCTTTAGTTGACCAGCACCTAGATTAGTGGTCTGCCGTTCTCGAAACAGCCCAGCCACACCCGCTGCTGGGCAAGTTTGGTTTTTTGTGGAAGAGGGGCAAGAGCGTTCGGGAATTCTTGATTTCGCTTGGTAAACGCGCTGGGTGGATTAGCTGGAAACAAGTTTAAAATGGTAGCAAAGAAACTTGTTGACAGGTTTATGGCTGACAAACCAAAGGGCGGTCGCGGAAAGAAAGCGCCCTACAACACCAAACAGATGAGAGTACCCCAACCGCTCTGGACTCAAGTAGAAACGCTGTGCGATCGCTACCAGGAATTTATTGCAGCAGGTGGCGATCCTGCCAACCCGCCTTTCTTCCTGGAAAGAGCGATCGTCGCGCCAGCAGCCGAACAAAGATACGCACAAACGACGGACTCGCAACTTTCGACTGAAAGAACCTCCAAGCCGTCCGCCGAAGCCAAACTCTCCAAACACCAGCAGCTTTGGGAGGAATTGAATCCCAGGCAGCAGACATACTTGAGGCTGATTTTTGAAACAGACCAACAGCGGGAAGCGTCCGAGCGTGGGGGCGATTGGCGGCGCTCCGGTACGAGGCCGGCCAGTCAGTGGCGCTGGATCGAGTACGCGGAAATTTTTGGGGTGTCAACACCGTTCAGGATGCGTATCAAGGAAGCGGGAGAAGTTGACCCCGGAACGGGCAGCACGTTCAAGGCATTGGCGACTCGCAAGCTGATTGAAATTCGCTACCCATACGATGACTTGCGGTGGCTCGATTGCAAGCTTACTCTTCAGGGGCGGGCCGTCGCTCGGGCGGGATTGGGTCTGGAAGCACCCAAAAAAGCGCCAAAGGGGCAACTGAAAGAGAGGCAGTGGGCGGCGTTAGTTGCCGCCTACGTTGCGGGGGATGGGGGAGTCAAGAAGGATGAAAACCTAAACTACGGAGGCTTTTCCTGGGAATGGACTTGGCTGAGGTTGCGTGATTACAGTGGCGGGGGACTCATCAAAGAGCGTTCGGGGTTTGTTGGGGGGCGGTACGAACACGACCTCGCTATCACCCAGTTCGGCCGGCATTTCTATCGCTCCAACTGGCAAAAATATCGCGAGCTTTATCCGAACGTTGATGCGCTAACACCCGTGTAGTACCCTTTTTTTGATACAGTTAATATAACTCCAAAGCACGATCGCCTCCTACGATAACCCACCGACAAGCGTGTATCAAAAAAAGGATACTTCCCAATGTGGCTCAGATATGGCATTGACCAAGACAAAACCCTGGTGTCGATCGAAGATGTTCCACGAGGCGGGAAAACTCAGCTAAGGTGTCCTTACTGCGACGGCGAACTGACTGCTAAAAAGGGTCGGCGCAAGGAGCATCACTTTGCCCACACTCACGAAACTTGCCGGCAAGTGAATCGCAGCGCGCGCTTGCTTCCCAACCTGCCCCTGTATGACCATTTCAACATTTGGCTAACTGGCAAAGAACTAGAGCAATTAAAAAAACTCTGGAATCGCTACGGAATCAAAAATAAAGGCATTCCAGAGAAAGAAGCATGGCAAATTTTTACTGACGAAGAATTACTTGAGTTCAACGAATATCGCTACGCTGGTAAATACCAATTTACAAAACTGGGCAAGATTCCATTTGGTGCATTGTCCTTAATGCTGTTTAATCAAGTTCAAGAATCAATATTGTTGGAAAAGCTACAGGAACTTGAAGAAAACGTTCAAGTTGCCGCTCTCGAAAACTCTGCTAACTTCAATGAATGCTTGCGAGATTTGCAAATATATCAAGCTGATTTTCGGAAGATTTTATCTCAGAATCTCTACTACCTACAAATTAATGTGGGCGAACAATCCCTTTATAAAATTGGTGTAACTCAGCGAGACGTTCAAACACGAGTGTCTGAAATTCAAAAAGATTTGTCACCCCATTTTCAAACTGTTTCAATTAAGGTTTTGGGTGTTTGGGCCCATCGCGGAAATGTAGAGAAGTATTTCAAACATCGATATTCGTTCTTCAATATTTCTATTGGCAATCTGACTGAATATTACAACTTTTTTACCCCCGAACAAGCTACAACTGTGCTTCGAGATTTGCGACGGATGGAAGCAAAGGCATTATCAAAGGTTGAAGCAGACATCCTAGAAGGTAAACCTAGTTCGATTGAGCAGTTAATTGAAGGGGTGGAACGTGCTTCTAGGCGCTCGGATGCAATCAAAAAGGGGATGGAACGTGCTAAAAATTGGGGTCAACACATTGGTCGGCCGCCTCGTGCGGAATTGACAGAGAGTTTTTTGGAAAAACCCTCATCGCAACGAGCAATTGCAGCAATTAATGAGGGATTGTCGCTGCGTCAGGCGGCCCAAAAAGCTGGTGTGTCAGTCAATACGGTTCGCAAAGTAAAAGCTATTTTGGATTTGAAATCGGAGATTTATCAATCGGTGCCGGACGCCCCGAAAAGATATCCTCCTAACTGAAGAACAATCGGGGGATTCCAGCCAGCCTCGCTAAATTTGTCTCGATTTTTGTGTCGCTCTAATTTTTGGGTATTCGGTCACGACCCACTCCGAGTATTTTTCCAGGTCGTCCTGCACTATTAGTTTTACCAGCAAGAAAAGTGCATCCTAAACAGATTCAATTGCCGCCAGCGCTCAGTTGATAGTATCCCAATTCACCGCATCATCGGGGAACAGGGATAATTGCCCAGGCGATACGTTGGACTGACCGCGGTTGTGGTAGGACAGGTGACACGCGGTACACAGAGCGATTAAGTTTTCAGGGCGGTTGTCCTCCGGTATCCGATTGCGATGGTGTACCGCCAAAGTTAAAGCACATCGTTCAGATTTGGTTAAGCCGCTTTGTTTGCCGGGTCGGAGTTTACCGGGTCGGAGGCATTGTTGATGGCACTTTGCACAGCGCCAGCCCGCGTTTTCTTTCACCGAGAGCGCAATCTCTTGCCAATTGTCGGGATACCTCTTTGGTTTAGGCATAGCTTATTTTTCCGCAAATAGGGCGATCGCTTTTCCTGCCACCGTTCAATCTATTTTAGAGAGCTGCGAATCCCCTAAAAACACCGCTGCAATAAGTTTCCAAGTTTGCTTCAATCCATTGAGCGGTTTCTAGATATCCCAAAGCTACGGCTTGAAGTCGCACCGTGTTTGCATGGAACATATTGGTCGTGTTTGCTTCTCGAACTGCATCAATCCCTTGGAGGATGCGTTCTGGGATTTGGATCGGTTCCTCTGACTCTAGGGAACCGGGTAGCTTCCCAAGAAACCCATATTCCTTTACCCGCAGCTCGAAGTTAGCCTCAGCTTCAGCTAAATCGGTGAAGTATCGGCCGTAGTAGAACCCACCATCCTGGGTATTGTAAAAGTGCGTTACCCATTCTTCATCCTTGCGCCATTCTCTGAGAGTAATGTAACCGGGGGCTTGAGAGCCATTGCCGGGAATGGGATGCGATTTTAATATGGAGTGGCTTTGAACGTTCATAGATAATTTGTGTGTGTTGAATTAGGAGAATTTGTAGTCGATCGAGTTTGATAACTTGAAAACTAAGTAGCAACTGTCGCAGGGGTGTAGAACTTATTGTGGGTGCATCGGCATTCTTTCATCGGATTAGTTAAGCACGAGGTTTGAGAAATTGTAAAAGTTCATCTCCATGTTTTCCAATCGGGTTATAGCCTATTGGCAGCCAAAAGTAATCGGAACCCCAATAATCGCCGTCAAAATCTTTGAGCCACCAATCGTCATCTACACCGCCCAAACAAATCTTTTCTGCGTTGAAATAAAGCTTGATTCGTTGAAATTTATTAACCATCGGTTGAACCATCAATCAAAAAGCTGGGGGATACTCAAAAGCAGGTTGCCAGTTACTATTAATTAGCCTACCCGTTTTTGCTGCATTGTAGTTCCTCTCCAAAAAAGAGCGGCGCTTGGCTTCTGAATTACCCGTCTGCTGTATCAGTGTTTCGCGTAACGGGTGGTGGCTGCCAATCAAAAACTCGTTCCTGGTGTTGAGCCTTTCTAGAAACCGAAGCTGGGGGAGCCGGTCGAATTTCCCACCCACACCCCGATTGCAGCTAACGCAAGCTAGCACGAGATTCCAGATGCCGTCAATGGGATGAGCGATGTTGTCGTTAATGAGAACGCGGGGGAAAAAGTGGTCTACATCCGTTAAATCGGTCGCACTGCTGATAATCGAAATATCGCCAAAGCAGTAGAAACACTTACCTTTTTGATAGCCGTTTAAAGCACCGCGACACGAGGTAATGTTGACACGGCGAGCGCGACTCTGAGTAAATAGCAGGCTTTCGTCGAGGTCGCAACCAATGGAGATTAGGTTGCGGGATACTTTCAACTCCCATGCCGTTTCCACCAACCGCCACCGCGCGTCAACCTCTTGGGGTAAGTTCTGCCCCTGGTTTCCTTCCAACATCCCAAATAACTCATCGGTCAGAGCGATCGCTTTAGCACCCCGGCTTTCACTGCTGAAGAAACGCACAGGTGTCTCCGCTTTATTGACGTTGTGAAACGCATCAATTACGCAACTGAAGCCAAGCTTGACTGTTACCTCAACTAACTGCTCCCTGCTGATAATGCCTGCGTTAAAATCCTGGCAAGTTCTTAAATATTTGCTGGACGGCGATGTGGTTTGCTTTGGAACTAGACTCAAGTGTTCGCAAAGGTTCCGTGCAAATGGCTCTGCCAACTCCTCCAAGGTGATGATGCTTTTACCACCGGGTGCTAACTCCAACAGCGATTGAGCTAGCGCAAACTTGTACGAGGCGACGTTCTTGCCAAAGAGAATGATACCCCGCCAATAATCCTCTATTGATGGTGCATCTCCCCAAAATTCTGACATACGCGCCTTGACAATAGTTCGTAAACTAACTACACTAGCTAGCAGGTTATCAAAAAGGCGATCGCCCAAGTCCGGTCAAAGTCGAGAGCGATCGCCCCGTACCCAAAGCAAGTTCGGATACAAGATTAATGAAAGCACAGATTTACGTGAACAGGCACATCACTGCCGCCAATAAAAAAGCTAGCAAGCTCAGGGGAGTTTTGGTGGACGATCGGGCTATCAGCATCAACACTTACTTGGGGTCGGTCTATGCCAAACGGGTAGAGTTCACCGGTGGCTGCGTGTTGATTCAGGATGCAAGCAAAGCTCGGTGTTCGGGAGCGACTATTTGGATTGAAGCTGCATTCGATAGTTTGGTGATAGATGGGGTAGCAGCAGACCGATCGATGTTCGACAAGGAGGGAAGATGACAGTTAAAGAACTCATAGAAGCATTAACAATGTGCCATCCTGATGCCGAAGTTGAGTTTTCCTTAGACTTTGAAGGAGATGGCGCATTAGTTGCGGTCGAACACCAAGTAATTGGTAGGCGAGAACAAATTAACCCGCAGGATGTCGGATGCGTTTACCTACATAACACGAAAAATGACTTCACGCATGACGAACCTTTGTGCAACGGCAATCTATTCATCACCTAAATCAATAACCCAGGAGCCTAGCATCATGTATCACGAATTAATCGAAATACTAGCAGTAGAGCTAGCCAGACGACAGGGATACTCAATTAGAAACATCAATACCAATAATCCCAAGTTTCAGGTCTACCCAGCAATGGCTAAAGTTTCCCTTGAAACCATTGATGGGTTATTGAAAGAAGAAGGTATCAAGTTCAAAGACCTGGAAGTGTACACTATCGGGCGAACATCTTCCTCTCCCAGTGCCAACATTCTGCTGTTGGATGAATTGACCGACAGACTGATCGTTAATCTAGCTAAGGTTAACAGACAAATAATTGAAAAGATATACTTGGGCGATGTCATTATCCAAGTGTATTTAGAAATGGTCAGAACTTGTTTGAGGGAAATTAATAGTTTCCTCTCACAAAGAAAGCTAGAATTTGAGGACTTAAAAGTGTCCGAAATGTGTCAGATACCAACCCTATCAAATTAGGTCATAACAATGTATTACGAATTACTCGAAAGATTGGCGCTTATACTAGCCAAAACAGAAGGATGGGAGATTGAAGATATTCATGGCGATAATCCGAGAATGAAAGTGTATCGAAAGATGGCAGCAGCCTGCTTGGGTGAAATCGACAATTATCTGGAAGAACAAGAAGTTGAATTCGGGGACTTAGAAGTTAATGCAAGGTACGAGATGCCGCAGGTACTAAATCATGAGGAAGGCTCAACATGAATCAACCCAATCAATACGATGTTGTACTCGGTGGTTGCAATTCTCAACCGATGCCGGGAAGTGCTGTTAGAGGAATAACTAATAGATATTTCCACCCGGAACACCGCCAATTTTGCTTGGATATGGCAGCAGCTCAGTTGCCAGTCACCCATTATGACGGTCGGTTCTATTGGTCGGGACCCTCTGTGATAGTTGGCGACATTCAAGATGTTCTCGGCGCAACTAAAGTCAAGTGCGTTTGGGATGAGGTGGGTTCCCGATTTGTGGTGTATCCCAGAGCGTACAGTCACGGAGCGATCGCTCTTATGCGAAGTTTAGACAAGGTAGATATTATCGATATCGATTTCTTCACGCAGCGGGGACAGCCTCACAAAACGCTAGCAGAGAATTGCTTGGAGGTGATCTATCGTGAATTCGGTTTAAGGGTTATCTGCCGTGAATTTGGTTTAAAAGTGATCCTGCATGAGGGTGTTTCATGACTAAATACGTTCATTAATTGGGACATTTACTCAAAGTTTAGATGCCTTACCATTAGAATTCTTGCAACCAAGATGAGGAAAATAAGCAATGAAATTACCAGTCACTTGGGAAGATGCCCAAAGCTTGCCCATTCCTGCTGATGATGAATTAGAAATCGTAGCAGGATTAACAATGCAAGAGGTGTACCAAGTATACCGAGATAGGGGAGGAAGAGCTCTTTTTGATAACTCTTGTTACTATTTTGCACGGCAAGCCGGTTTCAGAATCCCTGAAGAAAAGTTTCCAGAATTTTTAGAATTCTGTAAAGCCAAATGGAGGTTGATAATCCAGTACCTAGAAACCGAGTATCGAGTCCGCTAGTCGGTTATTAACTCACAACACAATCAAGCTTTAATATGCGCTATCTAAAGCTTGGTTGCCACATACTATAGAACAACACAGATGTTTGTAGCTCAATCCATCAGACAACCCGAACAGTTTTACTACGCCCATACTTTGTCGAGTGCTAGGCGCTGGAAAACGCGCAGGGGTGCTGACAAAGCTGTTGCTCAATACCCCAACAGTTACATAGTAATCGCAGAAGCGGAAATAGGTTCACCAGAACATCAAGCCATGTTTCTGATAGCTCGCATCCAAGTAGAAAAAGCAGCAGAACAGGCTTATCGGAATCATAGTTCCGAGGCTTTCTCACCCGAATACCCTGACACTCATTTTGAAGAATTGGCGGTGCGGGCTTGGGAACGCTACCAGCAGCAGCGGTTGCAGGAGGCTGCGAGTTGAGTTTGTACGCCATCAGGTTCAAAAAGGATACTCAAGTGCGCTATGCCACCGAAACGCAGGGAAATCCCGAATACAATGCCATTGATTCGGCTCATTTGGAAGGAGCGAAGAAGTGGAAAACGGAACGGGGTGCTAAAAAGTATCTCGAATCTCATGTTTTGGTGGGACGGCAGGGTGAAAGAATCCAAGCCCGGTGGACTGCGATCGAAGTTGTGGAAATCTCAGCGCAGCAACAATATCACACCAACAATCCCGAAGTTATCCGCAAAGCTAAAGCTAAGTACGATAGCAAGCGCCCCGTGTTCTCGTTTCGCCCCAAGCCAGAGATTTTAGAATGGTTAGAGAAGGAGCGATGTGAGGATGAAAGTGATGCCGATTTACTCAACCGGAAGCTGGGAAAGTTAATGAATCTGGAACAACAATCAGGAGGAGATTGTAGCCATTGAAACAATTAAGGCAACATTACTGTCAGAAATCGAACAATTAGAGGAATCGTTGCAGATAATTGCGCGCCGGGTCAAAGAATGCAAGGCAATAGGTTCGCACACGAATGTGGATGCTTCCAAAGTTAACAATTTGATTGGCAAATATCAATTGTTGGTGGAGATGTCAAACAAAGTAACCGAAGTAACCGAACAACAAAGCGATGAACAATCCAACTGAAACTACTGAATTAGAGGAATTCAAAGGATACTTGCAAGATTTAGTTGCTGTGATGAAAAAAGTACCAGGCAGAACGGATTGGAAGTATCGGGGTTTTGAGGAATTGGTTTTAGAGTGCGGAAGGGTGATGGAACCCAAACCGCTACCCAAAAACATCAAACAAGGTCAACCGAGATTGTGCTACGCTAACTGCCAGCGCTTACTCTTAAAAAACCGCAGCCTCACTTACGTTGAAGGCTACGCAATGGCGGAAGGCGTATCTATCCCGCTGCACCATGCTTGGCTGCTCGATGCCAACGGATACGTCATCGACCCGACTTGGGAACCTTTCGGCTGTTGTTATTTGGGCATTCCCTTGTCTACATCGTGGGTAAAATCAATTTGGAATACTCGAAAGCAGAAGGGGTACAGTGATGAATTGAGCATTTTGCAGGGGAATCATCTCGAAGATTTTTCGATTTTCAAACAAGGATTCCCGGCAGACGCTCTTGCTTAACTTTCCATTACTTAAAGACCATTGCCGATTAACTCAAACTCTAAGTCCACTTATTCAGGTTAAGGATTGTTCTTATGATGTACGACTTTGTTTATTGTTTTACCATTAACGATAAAGTAAACTGGTCAGCCGAAAATACGGCTGATTTGTTGCAAAGAGCTGCCTGCGATAGTGACCGCCAACTCATTGAAGAGTTTGCCCAGCAAGCAGAGGCGGGTAGTTTCATTACCCTTAATTCAGGAGATTTGATATTCTGCACCCGCACTCCTAAAAAATAGCAATAGCTGGGCGGGTAACGATAAATAACGGTTGCCCCGCCCGCGATTAAGTTTTTATTGATGTGGGGCTGTTAGAGTATCCAAAGATTTTCAACCTAGGATTATCGGCTGATGCTCTTGCTTAACTTTCCATTACTTAAAGACCGTTACCCATCAACTCAAATTATCCATCCACCAAAGAGGAAATTAAGCAATGACTAATTACATCAACACTATGGAGCTGGACGAGTTAACTCACGATTTTTTATCCAGTTTGCCTTCTCACACGCACATGAGTTGGACGGAGTGGCAGAAAGAAGCAGAAGCCTACGGGTTGAATGAGAATGAGATTGCTGAATTACAGCAGTACCTTGAAGTAAACAAACAGCTCACATCCCCTATGAGATTTGCGGGTCGGCAGTGGTGGCTGACTAAACAGGAGATCGAACACGTCGAACTAATCAAGCAGTATTTTCCTAGCAATTGGGAAAATGAAGTTTTAGAGAGGATGCAACGAGGCAGTTTGGGGTACTTAAACAAAGATTGGCGGTTAGAAGAAAGGAAGCAAACTAAGGGCTCAGTTAAACAGTAGCACGCGCAGTATAAAAGATGGTTGAAGGGGGTGGATTCAATGAATATTGCAGACGCAGCTAAAGAATTTGCAATTGCCCAACACGGCACTCAAAAATACGGCGATCGTCCCTACTCGTACCATCTAGCTCAAGTATCTCAAGTGCTAAGCGAATTCGGTTATGCAGACGATGAAGCGATTGCAGCAGCAGGATGGCTCCACGATGTCTTGGAAGATACGCCAACAACTTATGAAATGCTGGTGTCCGAATTCGGGAAAGAAACCGCCGATATTGTGTGGGCTGTAACCACTGAGCCGGGGGGAAATAGAGTCGATCGCTTTCGTAAAACTACCTTAAAAATTCAGTCAAACAAAAAAGCTTTGATTGTTAAATTGGCTGATAGAATAGCCAACACCGAAGCTAGCCTCCAAAGCAATCCCAAGCTCTATAAAATGTACGTCAAAGAGTTTCCCGTATTCAAGGAACTGCTGTACAATTCCCAGGATGTCGAGCTATTTCCCTTGTGGAATCGATTGGAAAGCTCGAACAAGTAAACTCAATATAACAGGAAAATTACCGTGAATACCCTCACCCAAACCGTCTCAGGAGAGCAGATAAAGCACTACTTACAAAGTGTAGTTGCAGCAATGGAAACAGTGCCTATCAGAGCTAATTGGATGTATCAAAGGTACGAAGAATTGATAGTTCAATGCGGGTTTCCGATGGAACCGCAGCTATTACCTCAAACGATCGAACCGGGCGCACCGAAGTTTGGTTACTGGAATTGCCAACAGCTAGCATTTACCGATAACAGCCTCACCTACGTCGAAGGATACGCCCTTCATGCCGATGTCGGATTTCCAATTAGCCATGCTTGGTTGCTCACACCCGATGGATATGCCATCGACCCTACTTGGGATTCTCCCGGTTGCTATTTTGGAGTTCCGCTTTCTACAACATGGGTGGAGTCTGTTTTAGCAGCCCGCACTCGCATAGATAACCTCAGCATATTTGATGGCAATTATATCGAGAAATTCTCGCTGCTCAAAGAGGGATTGCCGATTGATGCTTTTGCTAACTTATTGCGGTGAACTCAACTAAACGTGCGGGTTATCTATCGCTTGCACCGTTCCTTTGATGGTTCCACAGCAATTGTACGAGCAGTTGCAAGTGTTCGAGTTCGGGCTCGAAGCCGCAAGCCTCTTCCCAAGCCTCGGTTAAAGCAGCCCATCCTTCGGGAGTGTCGGGTTTTTGGCGCATTAGGGCGATGAAGTTGGTGGTGGTGCGCGCTTTGGCTGGGTCAATCCCCAACCTCACCAGTTGCAGCTCGAATGGGGGATGGCTGCTGTGGGCGAGGATGTCGGCGTAGTCCGTGTCCAGCAAATCGATTTGTTCGAGCGGCGAGTCAGTCATTTTCTGTATTCCATATTTCTTAGTGCCTCACCATCATTCCACGCTTGTCTGACTCTTGAGCGATCGCCAAGTCAGAGCAGACGAAATACACAGCAGCAGAAACTCGCTTGACGATCGCACACAGTCCCGGCGACCCCTGGGTTTTTTAGTTGGTGACTCCTGGGCTGACGGCCGTTGGTGAGGAAACTTGACAAGCAGCGGCTGCACAACTTCTGTTAAGCTTGCTAGATTGGGGAGTAGTTTAAAAAATCAAGCCGATGGATTTCATCACCTTTTTGCAGAACATTAACAGCAACATCAACAGCGCTATTCTCAGCGTTTTGAACTTGGTGCTGTTTATTGAATTGACGATCGCCTGTTGCTGGGGAATGTACCAGGCTTGGACGATCGGTGAAGCAACCACCGGCAAAATATTCTTACTAACCATGATCGCTGCAATCATGTTTCGCTTCTGGCAATCGTGGCCGCATGAGTTTGCGGTGTTAAGTGTGTGGCCTCAAGGCGCGTTTTGGGTGTTTGTTGGAGGATTAGTCGGCTGCACTTCCAAGTGGGCTTTCCAGCAAGCTGTTGCCCGCGACTGATAACTTGAGATTTAAATTAGGTTGTCAAACCGTAGATTAATCTTGTGGCGTGGTTTTATGCTGCTGATTTGATTTCTTTCGTTTCAGCCATCCTCCCAAGCCCAGGGCTAAAGCTGAACCAAAGATTGTGGTCGGTTCGGGCACAGGCTCGGCAACGATGTCGGCTTCAACTATCAGCCGGGGCTGAATACCGGGAGCATAAGTATTTTTTAGCGCGAGGCCACCAAAGTTCAAGGCGCGAATGCCAAACCCAGCAAAAGCATCACCGTTGCTAACTCGCTGATTAACAAACGGCGTTACGTCAAAGCTAAGAATATCACCAGGAGACGAGGATGAAACATCTACAGAACTTAATAATACTCCCGCCTCAAAATCTGATGCTTCGACTGTTCCGTTTCCTACATACCCAAAGATGCCAAGGCTACCAGGGTTAGTATAGTCCTCTACCCCAAGACCAGTGACTAAAAAACTAAAAATCTCAGCCTGAAAAACAGCACTGCTAATAACTGTATTAGGGGCGAAAGACAAGCTACCGATATTGAATTCGGCAAACTCTGCTGCTTCACCCAACGTTCCCCTCACCACAACATCAAAATTACCCGGAAAAACCTCGTCTCCCAGACCGTCAAAGGTATAGCCCTCGTAGCCTTTATCTATTACTTCAAAAGTGATACTTGGTGCAAGAGTAAATGTAGCTGCTTTAGCTTCTTCGCTTGTCCCCAGAACAAAACCTAGAGCGGTGCAAACAGAGGCAACGGCGACTTTGTGGTATAGATTCTTCATACAAACTACATTCCCTTTTATACTAAACAACTTGACTAAAAAGCCCATTTAGTAATCAAATTACCTAAATACTAGCTAGCTTACTTAAAAAACCATAATTCTTTATTTAACTTATTCAATCTTAACTAGAAAGTTAGCTGCATCAATGCTCTAGAGAGCAAGTAACGATCGTCATTATCAAAACAGAACTGCTGCGACCATCGCCTCAAACCGAATCATCCATCCATCCACACTCCGAACAATCCCAATGCACCGGGGGCGTTTCACACTGGGGGAACGGGCGTTCACACCGGGGACACCGGCCAGTAAATAGTGGGTGCGTGTCCAAAAGCTCTAACTGTTGCTCTGATGTCCACCGCTGCCTCGGTTGCAGAATCAATTCGCCGTTGTAGTAGCTTGCCCCTTCGGGTTCCCACAGTTCCTCCGGTGCGGCATCGGGGTTTTCTCGAAAGTCAATGCAAGTATTGGTGTTAGGGCCTGTGGGATGCACGGCACAGATGAGGTGTGGGTTGCGGCCGTAGAGGAGACAGCGATCGCACTCAGGGATTTTGGGCATGGGGGGCGCGTTGGGGTTTTGGGTTTGGGTTTAGTTTCCCAAAAATTGAGGTGTTGGTGGCGATCGCAAATGGCGTTGTGTAGCGATAGCTTGCGTAATTGGGCGTAACTTGTTGCTGAAAGTGCCAGACTAGAAATAGCAATGAGGGCACCATCTTAAGACGTTGAGGAGGGTTTGATGACCAAAACAGGATTAGGCATTCAAGAATTACTGTATTATGAGCGATCGCAAATTCTAGCCATTGCCCAAAAGCACGGAGCCTACAATGTGCGCGTATTCGGTTCGGTAGCGCGGGGCGAAGCGACCCCAGAAAGCGATATTGATTTGTTAGTGGATTACGATTTAGAGAAAATTACGCCTTGGTTTCCAGGTGGGCTATTGCTTGATTTGGAACAACTACTCAATCGCAAGGTTGATATCGCCACAGTGGATATGTTGAAAGAACGGATTCGGGAGCGCGTTTTGCAGGAAGCTGTACCACTATGAGGCGGGAAGCGGAACGGCTGCAAGATATATTAGATGCAATAGCCGCAATTGAACGATATGCAAGCCAAGGCAGGCAGGCATTTGATAACCAAGAATTAATCCAAATTTGGATTGTTCATCACCTCCAGATTATTGGAGAAGCAACAAATGCGTTATCGTCCGAGTTAACTAGCCGATATTCCCAAGTCCCTTGGGCGCAAATTGTAGCGTTTAGGAATCTTGTAGTGCATGAATATTTTCGAGTTTCGCTGAACCTAGTTTGGGCGATTGTACAGAATAATTTACCTCCGTTGAAGGTAACAGTAGAACAGATTTTACAGGAGTTACCAGAGGTGTGAGTTAAGCAGCGTTTCTGGCAACAGCGTTTCTGGCAACAGCGTTTCTGGCAGCAGCGTTTTTCCCAAGAATTTCTGATGACCGTAAAAGCGCCCCGTGGTCTAATCCACTCCAAGCATCTTTATTCGCCACAGAAGGAGGTGGAACGGAGGACTGAGGGATTTCAATGCCCCTGGACGATCGATTGGGTATTCTGCTCGCGAAGTGCACATCGACTGCATTTACTGGAAGCCAGCCTTGTAAGCGTATTAAATGCGATTACCCCGCTTAAATAGAGAGTGCCGCTGGCATTAAAATTGTACTGTTGTTTTAATGCGGATTAATACCACCATGTCTAATTTAGTTAACGTGCTAGCTTCCTCCGAAGCGGGAAATCTCGAAGCATTAGCACTGTCTAATACACAAATTGACGAAAAGCTGCGCTCGGTGCCCGTGTTTGTGATTACAGATGCTCAGGGTGCACCCCTGATCGCTTCTGTTCCCAAACAAGACCAGGAGCAAACCGGCAATGAGTCGGTGGCAGGAATTTTTATCAGCCAGCAGGATGCTCAAGCTTTTGTCGATCAACTGAAAACTACAAACCCTCAGTTGGCCGCCTCCGTGCGCGTGATGCCAGTATCCCTGGGCTAAATTTACCAGCTCACTCAAGCAAATAAAGGCAAGCCGGAGGAAGTGCAATTTGCTTTCGTTCCGGCGCAGCAGCAGGTGCAGTCGGCTAAAACTGTACTTCAGCAGACTGGTCAACAGGTTAACGAGTTCAACGGTGTACCTCTGTTTTTGGCAAGAGGTGGCCCGGAAAATGGTTATTTGACGATTCAGCGCAACCAGCAAGAGGTGATTCCCTTGTTTTTTAACAAGGAGGATTTGCAGGAAATGGTCGATCGTTTTCAGCAGCAGCAGCCCGATGTGACAGCCACAATTAAGATTGAGGTGGTGAACTTGGAGAGCGTTTTGGAAGCTTTTCGTACTGAGGACGACCCGTTTTTGACCCAAATGATGTTGATTCCCTCGCGGGAGTCGCTGGATTTTGTGCGCCAGCTTTCTGGAATTATCACAGACTTTGAGCAGTTGAGCATTTTTAATAAGTTATTGACTGCATCCGCTAGCGGAGGTTTTTTTGACTTAACTCTTGGCAATGATTTATTTCAAATAGCTCCAAACAGTGCGACTCAATTTCCTGCCGGTGTGCGAGCCTTAGACGGTAACGATACCGTGAGTGGTTCATCAGATGATGATGTAATTAATGGGAATGCTGAAAATGATGTGCTGCGTGGCGGCGCTGGTAGCGACTTGCTGCGGGGTGGCAAAGGCAGCGATTTAATTTTCGGAGATGATGGCAGCGATATCCTCAGCGGCGGTCAAGATAATGATAGTCTTTCCGGCGGAAGTGGCAATGATTTTTTGCGGGGAGGTAGAGGAAATGATACTCTCAACGGTGACGAAGGCAATGATTTTTTGCTAGGTGATGTAGGTTTTGATATTCTTACTGGCGGTGGCGGAACAGATACTTTTATTATCAAAACGGATGTTGATGCAGAAGTAAGGGATGCAAATTTGGCAGAGCAAATTACCGATTTTAGTCAAGAGGATAGAATTGCGCTCGCAGGCAGTATCAGTCTTAATGACCTCAATTTCAATGCGGCGGGTGCAAACACGCTAATCTTGTTAGCTAATGGCGACATTTTAGCCAATGTTTTAAATGCAGAACCCGCAACTGTTCGCAGTGCCACATTCATCGCATCCACTACAGATTCGATTCTGAACTTGGGGTAATAGCGATCGACCTTCGCAATGTGTAGCCCAGATAAGTATTGCACAAGCCGATCTCATTCAACTCAATATCACTCAACACTTTTGGCTCCATCCCGTACAAATCATTCAGCACCGCCTTGACGTTCGGAAACGCAAAATATTCCGTCAGCTTGCCAATGCGGTAATTAAACGCTTTGTACCGGTGCTTGAAGTACAGTTCCACATTCCCCCGGTGTTCCCACAATCCCAGCAAGTTGACGGCGACATCCGAGTAATGCGCTCTCACATCCCGCTGCACTTCGGCGATTCGTTCCTCGATCGATCGAGTAGTAATTCCAATTTTGTAGAACGTGTTCCCGTCCGCTTTCACCTCTAAAAAGTAGAGCGCGTTCACCAGAATCCGACGAAGCTGCGCTCGATAAATCAGCAAATCAGCCCGCCGTTCATCCAAACAAGATAACCCCGCAGCTTCAGCAATCTCTACAGAACCTTCCAATGAAGCCAGCTCCGACAGCAGCAGCGGTTCTTGGACTTTGTTGAACAATGCCAGGGGAAGCGCGCCGACGGGGATTTTACCCAAGTCGGTAAAGTGATAAGAGCGATCGCCAACTGACTCCAGCAATCCCTTGAGCTGCCACCGAAAGTTTACCAAGTCTTTGGGAATCGATCGCTTTTGGGCCCCGTACTCTTTCCACAGCACTTTCAACTGTTCTAGTTCATCACCCTTGAGTTCGATATTGAAATGCTCGTAGAGGGGCAGCGAGGGAAATGCTTTGGTTTTAATCCGCTGCGAGACTGGTTTACAAGTTTCCTCGGTGTGCGCGAAGTGGTGCTCTTTCACCGAACCCTTTTTCGCTGTGAGGGAGCCACCGCAGTAGAGACAAGCGAGGTTAGTTTTTCCGCGCACAACCTCATCAATGCTCGCCAGTTCACCACTGGGAGCAACACCAAATTTAAGCCACATTGTCAACAATTCTCCTTTGAGCCGGTTTTTGGAGATGCACCTGCTCCACATGACCAACGATTCTAACAAATCCAGGGGTTAGGGCTTCTGCCGGGGGAAAGAAAGCGATCGGCACTCGATGCTCTTGATGCGTGACTTTAATCCTTGCATCCAAAATCTAAAATCTAAAATCTAAAATCTAAAACTGCTCGTCACCAATCAGGAATTTCTTCAGGCTCCGAGTCTGATAGGCCTTGTGACAGTTGCTCTCTTGGTAACGGCCCAGCGGGCAATTCATCCTGTACGCGGGGAAATACATCTTTCCCCGCGTAGGAAAGCATGGAAAGTGAAGCGATCGCTCCTTTGACTTGATCCGGCTTCACCTCTAAGTATTTCTGCAACTGTTCGAGGTTACTGTGACCGCTGATTTCTTGAATAATCCGCAGCGGAATTCCGGCGTTGCTCATCTGAGTCAGGGCGGTGCGACGGAAGCTGTGGGTGGATGCTCCCTCGATGTCGGCGCGCTCGAACGCTTCTCTCAAAATCCGATCCGCTGAGTTGGGGTGCAAATGCTTCCAGTGGTGTTTCGGGTAGCGGCCGGGGAATAAATAAGTCTGACCCGCGTTGGGTTTCCAAGATGTCAGGAGACTTCGCAAATCTTCAATGACCGGAATCGTTCGGGTTTGGAGTTTTCCTTTGGTGTTGCGCTTGCGGAAGTTGATTGTAGGTCGGACTGTACCTCTGGAAGTGTAAATATCAATGACTTCCAGGGAACAAGCTTCAGCAATCCGACAAGCGGTGTAGAGACAAACTCCGAACAGCGTGCGATCGCGAGCGGTTAGCAAACCTTCGTTGAACAAGAGTTCGATTTCCTCTTGCGTGAATATCTTGGCCTGCCCGTGTCCCTCTATCTTCATCTTGGTAAACTCGACCCGATACCACAGAGTTTGCCGCAAATACTGCATTGCTGCATCGGTTGGGGGTATTTCTTAACGTGGTAGGAGAGATGCCAAGGAAAATAAGGGTCATCGTAGATTCGATGAGCGACAATCGCTATCGGGTATTCTAAAAATAAATGATGTGGGAAAGTTCATCGGAAAACAATGCTCAGATGATTATTCGCGATCGCCAAGGACGAGAATACCGACTGCAAGTAGACGCGGACGAAGACCAATATTTCACTGCCAAACTCCTGTACCGCAACAGGGAAGTCGGTAGGCTCCAATGCGTTTTGTATCCGCCTGATAAGTTGGTGATAGGCGATATCTTGATTCACAGCGATGTAATTCACGCTCCAGAGCACTTAGGGGCAGCTCTTTTGAGACAGCTAGTTGAACCCAAGCCAATCGATTACCGTCGCAGGGGGCTGGGAACTCACCTGTTGCAGTTTGCGATAGAGAAAGCTCGTCAGCGGGGAATTAAGCGAATCTACGGTTCTCTAACTCAAGAAGACATCACTAATAATCCCAACCTCATCAAATGGTACCAGAAGCATGGATTTGAAATACTTCCGCCTTCACAGGAGAACATCGAAAATGCAGTTTTTGGGATTTCTCTGGATTTAAGATAGAAATCAAATTAATTGCGCCTTGCGATCGCACAAGCCTGTTGCTTTATCTACTGCCAAAAAAAATAACTCTACGAGAGGGCGAGATTACGGGCTTATTAACTGAATGGTGTAACGGGCAAGTTTGACGAATATCGATATTCTACATCGATATTCTATTGGGTACTATCAACTAGCTAAATTAGGGGTGTCAGTTATTACATCAAGCCACTATTTCCACAGTTTTATGCTAAAGTCTTCATTCGCACTAACTAAAAGTTGACCATCAAAACTAATAGCTAAAGAGGTAACAGATCCTAAATTCTGAGCGAGGGTTTTAATTTCCTCCCCCGTCTCTAAGTTCCAAACTTTGATGGTTGTATCCTCGCTACCGCTAACGAGAGTCTGTCCGTCTGGACTCATTACTAGAGACAAGACAGGGGCGGAATGTCCGGTCAAAGTACGAAGCAGCTCACCGTTGCTCAGGTTCCATACTTTAATCTCCTTGTCTTGACTGCCACTAACCAGAGTTTGTCCATCGGGACTAATTACTACGCATAACACAGGAGCAGAATGACCAGCAAGCGTGTACTTACTCCAAACGATGACATTACAATCGTGGCTGCCACTGGCTATAATTTGTCCGTTGGGGTGAACGGCTAGGCAAGTAACGCCGTTAGTATGTCTAGCGTAGGTACGTGTTATTTGAGCGGTTTCAAGATTCCAAACGCTGACAGTTGTATCGAGGCTGCCGCTAAATAAAACTGAATTCTTTTTTGGATGAAAAGCGACGCAAGTTATAGGCTTTGAATGCCCTAAGAGAGCTTTGATTTCTTGCCCAGTTTTTAGGTTCCACAATCTAATGGTTTGATTGGTACTAGCACTCGCCAAAGTTTCGCCGTCTGGGCTAATAGCTACAGAAATTACGCTGGCTGAGTGACCTATAAGTGTGTAAATTTCTTCTCCCTCATTGATGTTCCAAACTTTGACTATCCGATCGTCGCCGCCACTAACGAGCAACTGCCCGTCTGGACTAATAGCCATGCAGCGTACAGATGCTGAGTGTCCAGATGATAAATCGCCCAACGTGCGGTCAAACGCAACTTTTTGCCAATTTATTGGATTTCCCAATGCAGACTGTACATTGGAAAATCTCTCAAAGTAGTGTTGAGATAACTGGCGAATATCAGACAAAAGTTCTTCATCCCTCTGCATTTTTTGCAACTTTCTTTGCAATTGATACCTTTCCCACGTAATAACTACAGGAGGATGCAAGATTTCGTCAACTTCGTTAAGCCGTTGCAAAATTGCCTTAGTATCCGCAAAGCGCTTTTGAAGAGGTTGCGCCATGAGTTGGTCGATAAAATCTGCAAACGCGGGCGAAACATGGGGGGCTTCATCGCGCCAATTCTCTAAATCGTCAGTGTAGAGGTCATGTTCATAGGGTTTGTTGAAATCAGCAGGATGCTTTCCCGTTAGTAAATAAACAAAAGTACGACCCAAGGCAAAAAAATCGGATTGTGGGGAAGCTTGACCATTAAATTGCTCCAAAGGAGCGTAGCCAGGGGTATGAATAGTCGTGATTTGCTTGGCTGCGTGTTTGCTTTCGTAAGTGTCGCTGATTTCTCGTACCGTTCCAAAATCTATTAATACCAACAATCCGTCCTGAGAAAGCATGATGTTGGACGGCTTAATATCCCGGTGAAATAACTGATTCTCGTGGATGTCGCTCAGAATATGAACTAACTCCTCTAACCAAAGACGGGCTTTCTTTTCACCGATCGGCTGATTGTTCCGTTGGGACATCCAATCTTGCAAATTTTCGCCTTCAATTTTCTGCATTACGAAGCAATGCACTGGCTCCTGGCTGTTACCGGGAGTAAATGTAAAATACTCCTCCGCTTTGGGAACTCCTAAAATATTGAGGCGGCATAGAACTTCGGCTTCTCGCTTGAATAGCTCTACAGCCTTGGGGCTGTTTTTAATCAAAACTTTTAGAACTTTTGGAAGTCGGTCGCGAGCGCTGACCTCGTAAGTTTTGGCAAAGCCACCTTCTCCCAATTGATGTGTGACACGATACTGCCCTTCTAGCAATAAATTAGAACCGCAGCTAGAGCAGCGCAATACATTATCAGCATTTTTTGGATGGGGGCAGTGAGGATTAACGCACAAGCTCATCTTTGTAATCGTGTGGAAATAGAATTAGGTCAATTAGACACGGGAAAGGAGCGGATTTGGCTTGAGTTGAAAAAGAGGGCTGTCAAATCCTACTCCCCCATGAGCAGTACGAAAAAGTTTTAGTCGGATTTTTTCGGTTGCTGATTAAACGTTACAATATTTTCGTGAGCACCGTCGAGTTTGGCCACTGTTCCCTCACTTGGTGTGGCAGGTGGTGTTTGGTTTGCAGGCCCGGTAAAACCTTGGGCTTTTTGAGGGAGAGGAGGCTGTGAAGGGTCGGGAGTAGATGGTTTCTCTGGATTATTGGTATTGGACATGATTATGGCAGATGATAACATTCACTACATTATAGAAGATGCGAATGAGTCTACAAATATTCGTCTAGCTTACGAGTATACAGAGTCAGTCTACAAAGCTCGAAATGAAGCCTTAGACAACCTTAACGGGAGGCTGGCAACATTTTTGGGTTTTGGGGGATTACTACTAAGGTTTGCTGCGGATTTACCAGGAATAAACACAGGGTGTCTTACTTGTTTGATTCTCAAAGTAATCGTATGTGGATTGTCTGCTGCATCTGTTTTTGCAATTGCTACAGGACTAACATCTAACCCTATGGGTATTATTGTTAAACCCAGAGAGTTAATGACTGATTATTGGTACAATGAGTCAGAGGAAAGATACAGAGCTTATATTACAAATACTTGGGTTGAAGCTATAGAATTATTTGAGGAAGCTGCAATCAAGAAAGGTAAACGTCTAAATCTGGCTATCTGGTTATTGGCAATAGCAACTATTGCCTTTGCTTTGGACATCATTATAGCAAATGTATTTACGGGTTCAATTGTTCGCAGTAATTAAGGAAAGAACTCATTTCTTTAAACCGCCTGAAAAACTCCATATTGCAATTGCCGATGTACGAGTTTTTGCGATCGCCGAACCTATCCGCTTTAGGTTAAGTTGCTTCTTATCTGCGAGAGCGCCTGATTCAATCCCTCACTGTGAATCCAGCCGACGAAGCCACCATAAATCATTCTGCCATCGAAATCGGCTAAAAAAATGTGGTCAACGCCGACGGGGTTTTTCCAAGCCCTAACCGCCGTCCCATCCCTAAGCCTAATTATTGGACGGGAACTTTTAAAATCCCTGTGGTGTGCTGGAGTCATGCCTGGAACAGCTTGTAAAATAGCAATCGCCGAGCCTGTGATATCGTCCATGTTAGTAACGATCGTCGCTGCCGCACAACCGCACCCATCCGTCACCGTCATTTGAAGCCTTTCCTTAATGTCGCCGTCAAACAACGACAATTTCTCAATCTCTTCTAAAAGTTTCCCGTGCGGTTCGGATAAGCGCCTTTGGCAATAAATCGCTGTTAGCAAGTCTTCCAGCCCCACTTTTGTCAAAGCATCTGCAATCAATCCTGTCAAACCTAGCACGGCAATGCCACCTAACATTCCCGCAGGGCCTCCCAGAAATGCTAAAGCTGCTGTGATTGCCGCAGCTCCTGTCAAACCTGTCGCAGCCATCGTCACCACCAGGATGACACCGGGTAAACCCAAGCCAGCTACTTTCTTGACGACTTCATCCATTTTACCAACCTTTGCTATTGCTTTGGGAACCTTACCAACCGCTTGCGGGTACGGAACACCTGCTAGCGCAACAAGTTATTTATTCTAGATTCTTGCATTTACTGCCGGGTTTTACGGTCGATCTTGCACTATTTCATTGTCGTTGAGGGTGGGCGCAAAAAGTACGTACCGTGCTTTCCCCCGGCGCGCTGGAGGATGTCACACCAAAGATAGCCAGCGAACGCCAAAGTCAGTATCGAACATAACCGCAGTTGCTAAAAGTAACAAACACGGGATTTTTAGTGGTGCAGTCTAAAAAAGTGTACGTTTAAATTGACCCAGACCACATAACCTCATCCAACAAGCTAGAGGCACAGTGGTAAGAAAAATGCTCGAAGAAAAGCTGGACGCAGTAAACACTACCTTCACTGCATAGCGATCGTGTCACTGCTGAGGTGTTACAATTTGTTGCATATCCATGCAGTAATGCAGTTCGTTTTATTTTTTAAGTTAGCATTCAAACAGGCAATGGGACTAAAGGAATAAGGAATTATGTCAGAGCGGTTATTGCAACTTGACGATTTACGAACTATAGATAGCCCTGAAAAGATAGCATCTATGTTTCGGAAATTGGGCTATGTTGCCGAAACTCAACCGCTTAACATAGAAGATCTTCAGCTATCGGCTCGGAATACCGAAGCAATTACTGAAACATACCTCATAGCTAACCAAGGAAATGCCGCATTACAAGTTTTACTGTTTCAGCTAGAGCCTAATGAGTGGGTTTCTCCCAGTACAGCCAGCACTCGGATGAAAGCGATCGCGTCTCAATTGGGAAAACGTGCTACCGAATTTTTACTGTTGGCAACCAAAGATTACAACCAACTGATGCTGGTTAATCCCCGCAAAACCTTTGACGAAAAGATGAATGTCAAGGCCAGCATCCGCAAATTATTAATTGATCGTACTAACCCCACAGCCTATGACCGCGACCGATTAGAAGCCATTGCCGCTAAAAATCAAACTCCTTTGGCACTGTATAAGACTCAGTGCGAAGCGTTTGACGTTGAAAAACTCACCAAACAGTTTTATCGGGGTTACAAAGAACTATTTGATCGAGTGCAGGCTGCTGTCAAGAAACACAACCCCCACTCGTACTTTAACGACTCAGACCGCTTGCACCAGTTTTCGCAGCGCTTACTGGGACGGGTTATGTTCCTCTACTTCCTGCAAAAGAAAGAATTTCTCGCAGGCGATCGCCGTTTCCTTACCAAACAATACGAGCCCTTCAGAACCAAACCCGACGATACAAACTATTACGGCGAAGTCCTAGAACCGCTGTTCTTTGAAACCCTCAACGCACAACGCCCTAACTTTGAGTCACGTTGGGGCAAAGTTCCCTATCTCAATGGCGGTTTGTTTGACCGAGATTATGGTGCAGGCATTCGAGACGCAGCCGGACGAGAAACACCAGAAACTATTACTTTACCTAATTCTCTATTTGACCCCGGCAGCGGGGATAGCATTCTGGGATTTTTCAATAACTACAATTTCACTGTATCTGAGAACGTCGTGGGTGATGAAGATGTCGCCGTTGACCCGGAAATGTTGGGTAAGGTTTTTGAGAATATGTTAGCCGCTGAAGAACGAGGACAATCCGGTACGTTCTACACTCCTAGAGGAATTGTTCAGTTTATGTGTGCGGAGGTGCTGACTCGTTACCTCGTTGATGAATCGGGGATGGACTTAGACGCGGTAAGGCAATTCGTAGAATATGACCCTGATTTATCCGACGCTGACTTTAATCAGTTAATGAGTCCTCAACAAGCGCGATCACTCAAAAAAGCCGTTGAAAATATTAAGGTGCTTGACCCGGCTGTAGGTTCCGGTGCTTTCCCGTTGGGCATGATGCAAACTATCCTGAATGTTCGACAGGCGATCGCGCGTCGGGAGGGAATGACTGTGCAGCGTGGTAGCCTCACTATTAGTGAATGGAAACGAGACATTATTGGCAATAACCTCTATGGCGTTGATATTAAACCCGAAGCTATTGAAATTGCTAAACTACGGATGTGGTTATCGCTGGTGGTAGATATTCCCACTATTGACGATGTAGAACCATTACCCAATCTCGATTACAAGTTAATGTGTGGGAATTCATTGATTTCTACTATTCAAGGTGAGCAACTAATTCCTGAGCCTAATAAAAATCAGCAAAAAGTGTTGAATGTCACTCCTGTACAGGCCGCTATTCAGCCCCTTATAGATTTGCAGCATCAGTATTTTGAGGCTCACGCTGAGGAACGTAAGATTCTTAGAGAAAAAATTTTAGAAGCTGAAAAGAATGTCTTTCGAGTTGCCATCGCTTACCGTCGTTCTTTTGGGTTAGGGAAGCAGAAGGAATTAGAAAACAAAATTACCCTGATGAAGGGCAAAGTAAGCAAGGTTCAGAAAAAGGAACGTCAACAGATTGCTGATAAGTTGGCTGAGTTGGAGAAGTTGGCTGCTGAAGTGGAAAAGGGAATGCGAGCGCTTAACTTTTTTCAGTGGCATCTGCATTTTAATGAAGTGTTTCAGCACAAGGGCGGGTTTGATATTGTGATTGGAAATCCACCTTACGGTGGCAAGTTATCAAGTGAGGAGAAAAAGTTATTTAAAGAAATTTATTCTGATGTTCATGTTAGAACTCCCGATACATTTAATTATTTTATATCAAAAAGTTTAGGGCTATTTAACCCTAGAGGACATTTGGCTTTTATTGTTCCTAACACACTATTTTTCCAAAATGAGTATATAAAAACAAGAAAAATTTTATTAACAGAAAAACGTTTCTGTTTAGGAATCAATTTCGGGGATGGTGTTTTTGAAGCACAAGTTCCCTCGTGTATTTTTATTGCACAAAATCAACATTTACCTGAAACAAGTGATTACATTATTAAATTTGCTGATCTGAGGAATATTCAATTAGAAAATGTGGGTAATGAGTTTATAAATCAATCGAAAAACTATCAAGCTTTAAATATAATTAAATCACCTTCTTTCACTATTGGCATAAACGAGGTTAGTCTTCAAATAATCACTAAGATTGCTGCTAAGTCAAATACTTTTAATGATGTCGCTTTTGACATAGCGCGGGGTATTGATACTGGCGCTAATGAAGTGTTTTTGCTGACTGAAGAAACTTGTAAAAGTAATCATATCGAGTCCAATTTAATTAAGAAAACTTTGGTGGGGAGAGAGGTAGATTCTTACTACTATAAAAACCCAGCCTATAGATTAATTTATATCACTAAAGATATTCAAATCGATAAGCATTGTAATACATTTAAGTTTTTAGAAAAATTTAAAAACAAATTACTTGAAAAGTCAGAAGTGAAGCAAGAAATTTTACCTTGGTGGTGTTTAAGTAGGCCTAGAAATCCCGAACTTTTTGAAGGAAAAAAAATAATTCTGCGTCAAACCTCTGATTCTATTAGAGCTACTCTTGATTGGCACAATCATTTTGTTTTAAATAATGTGATAATTATAAAATTGTATCCTGATTCAGAAATAGACTACAAGTTTGCACTTGCTATATTAAATTCAAAAATTACCAATTTTGTTTATAGAAACATAACTCAAGAGAAGGGTAGAAATTTTGCTGAAGTTAAACCAAAAAACTTAAGAAAATTGTTCATTCCAAAGATTGATATTGTTTTACAGCTAGATTTTATATCTCTAGTTGACAAAATTCTGAGTATTACACAAAACGGTGATGTTTTGAGCGATTCTAGTAGGCAAATACAAGTAAAAAGATACAAAGACCAGATTGATCGGTCGTTATATGACTTATATAACTTGACTCCAGACGAAATAAATATTATAGAGGCAGAAAGCGTTTAACTATGCACCTACCTGACTACATCGACAACTCCCAATACAAACTAGAAACCGTCCTCAAAACCCTAATCAAAGACGATCGTCAACTCATTCTCGACATCGCCACTGGTTTTTTCCGTATTGAGGCCTGGGTGCGGCTAGAAGATGCTATGAATGCCCTAACCAGTCTTAGACTCCTGATTGGGCGCGACCCCACCATCCGTCCCGCTGAGAGCGATCGCATTGACTTAATCCGCCACCTTCGGCGCGATCTCCAACAGCAGCTAGAGGGTCAAACCTTCAAACTGGAGTACAAGCAACAGATAGACCGCTTGATTGCCTATCTCCAGCAAGAACACATTCAAGTAAGATTGTTTGGGGCAGTGGGCAATAAAACCCAATTTCTGCACGCCAAAGCTTATATCTTCGACAAGTACAGCATCATTGGTTCCAGTAATTTTACTCCATCGGGGTTGAGTGGCAACACCGAGCTAAACGTGGTAAACAAGATTGAGGCAATCGCGCGTGACTTACGGCACAACTGGTTTGAGAAGTTCTGGAATGACCCCAGTGTAGATGTGAACTACAAAACCAAGCTCATTGATGCGCTCAATGCTTCCAAGTTTGGCAGTAAGGCATACACACCCTACCAAGTATTTGTCAAAGCCCTGTATGAACTATTCAAGAATGAAACTCAGAGCGAAGGAAACAACGGCACAGCTTTAGAACTAGCAAGTTTCCAGCAGCAAGGTTTTGAGCAAGCAGTCAGGTTAATCGATCGCCATGATGCTTGTATGGTGGCTGATGCAGTGGGTTTAGGTAAAACCTATATCGGGTTGAGGTTAATTGAGCATTACCTACAGAAAGAGCGTAGTCCTGGTTATGTACCCCGTGCCCTAGTGATTTGTCCTGCCCAGTTGCGAGATTTGGTATGGATTAAGAAATTAGATGAGTATGGTATTAAAGCAGATATCGTTTCTCAGGAAGAATTGGGGCGAAAAACCTTTGATATTAGACGCTTTACTAAACACGACATCATCGTTATTGATGAGTCCCACAATTTCCGTAATTCTGGGACTAACCGTTATATTAATCTTCAGAAGCTAATTGGTACAGGTAAACGTAGCAAGAAAATCGTGCTATTGACCGCAACCCCAATTAATAATACTGTCTTTGACCTTTATCACCAAATGCTGCTTATGGCGCGTAATACCCCAACTTATTACCGGGAATGGGGGATCAGCAACCTTACCAGTTATTTCAAAGCTTTAAATCAAGGCAAAATCGAAATTACAGAACTGCTTATGCAGACAATGGTGAGACGATCGCGTTTAGACGTGATCAAACGACAGCAAGCGGGGGAACAAATCTTTATTAGTGGCAAAGAGATTCATTTTCCTACCCGTCAATTAGAAAACTTTACCTATAACTTTGAAGACATTTATGAAGGACTCTATGCCGGGATAGCTGATCAAATCGATTCTTTAAACTTAGCACCGTATAATATCAAGTCATTTAAACGTAAGATAGACAAAGATGATGAGAAAGAAGTTAAAAGAAATGAGGCACTAGCTGCCCTAATGAAGTCCCTTTGGTTAAAGCGTTTAGAAAGTTCGCTAGTTGCCTTTGAATCCAGTATGATTAGGCAGCAAAGGTTTCAAACTGAGTTTAATACTTGCTTGCAAAGTGGTAAACTGTTAACAACCGATAAGTTTCGTAAAATTATCGCTGCTGAAGAAGAAGAACAGGAAAATACCTCCATTACAGAAATAGTAAACTCTCTTGAAGAAGTTAATCAAAAAGAATACAATGTTTCTCAACTTAAGAAACAAATTTCTCAAGATTTTCAGAGCCTAGAAGATATTATCGAAAAATTGCGAAACATTCGTGAAGGTGTGGCAGCGGGCAAAGAAAACGATCTAAAGTTAGTAGCATTCAAAAATTTACTACAACAGCAGTTACAGAGTAAAAAAACTTTAGTATTTAGCTATTTTAAAGATACCGCTAACTATTTGTACCAAGAACTTATCAAGGATGAGGCATGGTTAGTGGCTATGGGCAATCCGGCGATCGATATCATCACTGGTGCAACGTCTGGCAAAATGCGGGAAGATAAAGTCAAGCGCTTTGCTCCCAAAGCTAACTCTAAAAAAGATGCCACGCCCGAAGAATTACAGGAATACCGAGACAACCAGATTGACATCCTCATTTGTACTGACGTGCTATCAGAAGGGCAAAACCTACAAGATGCAGGAGTGTTAGTAAATTACGATCTGCACTGGAACCCAGTACGCATGATTCAACGGGCGGGACGGATTGACCGTTTGGGTAGTGATTTTGAGAGATTATTTATCTACAATTGTTTCCCAGAGGAAGGTTTAGAAAAGCTGTTAGGCTTGGTTAAACGATTACAACAACGGATAGCTACAATCGATCGCGAAGTTGGTTTAGATGGTAGTGTTCTAGGAGAAACCATCTCAGAAAAGTCAATTGAAGAGTTACGCAAACTCAAACAAGCCGACACCGACGCAGAAAAAGCCGCAATTCTGGAAGAGCTAGAGCAAGCCGTCGAGCTTATTTCCTTAGATGAGATGCGTTTCCCATTGCTAGAGTTTCTTACCCAAAAGGGCCGAGAAATGATTGAAGAAATCCCGATGGGAATCCATAGCACCCGCAAAGATGGCATTAATGGCATATTTTTGGCATTCAGCGCAAAGGATCGCAGTATTTGGCATTTTTACCCACGCATCAATGGAGCAATCCTGACTGACCGGAACTCAACTTATAAAGACTTAATGACTACTGAAAAGCGCAGAATATTCAAAATGATTCAGTGCCAAGAAAGTAATTATCCCAACCCTGATGATTTACCGCCTGTTCAGTTTGATAATGCAATTTTTGCGATTCTGCAAGGGGCAGTAAATAATTTGATTGAAGATTTCCAAAAGCAGCAGTCTAGCAATCGGATAAAGCCACCACTATCAAAGTTAATGCTGAGTATTTACACAGCATTAACCCAAAGTGAACTGCCAGAAAACGATCAATCAGAAATAGAAGCTAAAGAGCGTGTGCTGAGAATTATTACCTCTGTTGATAATCTGAAAACTTTTGAGAAAGAAATTAGATTTTTTTGGGATGCGTTTGTGAAGGATAGCAACCCAACGAATCTAGTGGCAGATCTTGATGAATATTTCATTGACAAGGAAATAGGGCAGGATATTGAAGATGATGAGCAAACTACTTTGGATATCATCAAAAAGGAGGATGTACAGCTTGTCTGCTATGAATGGTTTAAGTCAAGTTAACAGAAGCTAGACCGAAACTTTTGCGCCAGCGATCATACACAAAACTAAAAGCGCACCGCGATGCGTTTTTCCCTGTCAAGTAAGAGCCGCATCTGTCAAATATAACGATCGTACTTTGCAACAATCAAAGCTCAAACCTAAGCCACACACAGAATCGCCTTGCACAACCTCGCCACAAACACCGAATTGCGATCGCACTTACCCTCTATCAGCGATCGCTCCAAAATCGATCTGTGATTATCGCTCTAAATCTTGCCTTCAAACCTCTGATGCCAGAGGATATACCCCGACACGGTAATAACCAGAGTGATGCCTCCTCCTACCCAAGCCAGCATAGGATTGTAACCGCTACGGCTGAGGGTCTGCATCCATAGATGGGTGCGAGCGGAGGATATTAACCAATCTGCGACGACCGGAAAAAGATACATCAAAGATGCACCAACGATAAGCCAGCCCACCATAGAGGCGACCAGAAAGATAGTTTTGGCTGTAGATTGGCTACCCATGAGCAATTGCGGTAAAGAACTAACTTTGAGATTAGCTCTTGAGATGCGTTATGTCAGCACAGGTATAGCCCGAGACAGTGGGCGATGCAAGCGTGAAACTGTAGAATTGATTTGAAGCGAAAAGTAAAGGGCGTTGCTGATTTAGAGTATGAAGGGCTAAATATGCAAGTCAGAGAAACCAGTATCCACAAAACTTCGGGATTTTCAAGTTATTTTTTTCATACCGTAAATCAGCAACGCCGACTTTTGAACAGCAGAGGGGATGCGGGGAATTCGCTCGCCGATTTTCAGAAGTCGGAAAGCAACTAACGGCGGGCGCTTGCACAAGGTGTCTGTAACGCACTTGGTCAAGGAAGCGGAGAAACGCGCTGGAATTTCTGAGAAGACTAGCGCCCATTGGTTGAGGCATTGTCACGCTTCCCACGCTCTCAACCGGGGAGCACCCATTCACTTGCGAGCGTCTAACTTTGGGCCATGCGTCAGTGGCTACAACTAGCCGATATTTTCACGCAAAACCCAATGATTCTAGTGGTCTGTATTTGATAACTTAGACGGGCTATCGGATGCGATCGAAGTTGAAGGCGTTGAGGAAAAGACAGCCCAACACAGAGCGTTAGAAACTATCCATATTTATCGTATATACTTCTAATAGTTTCATCTAAAACCCTATGTTTATTCCCTTGATTATCGCCTTGTCACAGCCTGTTAATATAGCACAAGCTCAACCTTGCAAACTTTCAGTAATTAACGATGAAGAAACCAACAGTTGTCCACTTTCAACGGGAATATTCGCCTCAAAGGAATGGACAATTAAGCTTTCTTATTGGGAACCGGGAGCTTATGTTCTTAAAGGAATAAATCGAGTTAACGGAAAAAAAATTAACGCTACAGGATCTGAAGTAAGAGGAACTGTAGATCGACCACAATATCCATTCAGTGAGGAGAGATCCGAGACTTTGTACCTTGTCACATTCCAAAGGGGCGACCGAAACACGATTCGACTCGAAATTTTTGCAGATACTGTTCCCGTTTACAACCAGTTGCTGCATAAGACATCTTCAAACGACCCATTTTTTGGACGATAGAATAAGTATTTTAACCCTGTTTTATGGAAACAGAACCCATACTTGTCGCAGCAGGCGATCGCCTTGGGCGACCGCTAACAGAGTGTCGGCTGGTCTTTTTAGTCAAAAAAGCGGGAATCAAACTAAAATGGCGCAAGCTGTAACCCTATCTACAGCGTTAAATTTTTCACGGGCTCGTAATTTTGCCCAATCACAACGAATCAAACGGAATCAAGTGTGCTTGGTTTCTATCCCTGATAGGGTTGTAGGGTTGCCCCTAATGAGCAATTTTTCCAATGACAGCCGTTTATGGCAATAGCAGAGAAGTTACTGTCACAGTTCCGCACTTCCAAAAATTTCCTATCCTGATGAATCTGTAGCAGTGTTAAGCCCTGGGTCAGGATATGTACCTATCTTGAGAGTTGTAGGGGTTCCAAATCTTAGATGGGGAAATTGATTTTCCTGAGCTAGTTGTAACGATCGCAGATTCTCTAGCCTCATCCTTTAACTGCCGTCAACGGGTGAAACCAGAAAAACCCGGACTGCCACCATAGGCTATCCGGGCTTTTCCATTCAATTAGTTTCCCCAGCGAGTGGGGAGGAAAACATTGGACAGTGGATGTCCGGTGATGAATTCATTATCACTTGCCCGTTTCCATTCAATTAGTTTCCCCAGCGAGTGGGGAGCTTGTAATTTAGATTGCCCATATCGAGTACAGATGGTTTCCATTCAATTAGTTTCCCCAACGAGTGGGGAGATTGCCCGATCGCCTGCACAAATGGTTCCACCAAGAGTTTCCATTCAATTAGTTTCCCCAACGAGTGGGGAGCAACAAAGAAAGCAGTTAAAAAATCAAATCTAGTAAATGTTTCCATTCAATTAGTTTCCCCAACGAGTGGGGAGCCAATAAACGATGATGAAATTTCCATTCAGGTAGACCCAGATGAGCTAAGTTTCCATTCAATTAGTTTCCCCAACGAGTGGGGAGAGATTTTCCCGATCGTGGCTTCCTTATGGGAGTTGTTTCCATTCAATTAGTTTCCCCAACGAGTGGGGAGTCATTAGAACAACACTACTGGAGTAAAGATCAAATGACTACTGTTTCCATTCAATTAGTTTCCCCAACGAGTGGGGAGCAAACTAAGGGCAAAGAATTGCGAGATGAAGGAAGGATTGGTTTCCATTCAATTAGTTTCCCCAACGAGTGGGGAGTCCGACAGTGGGAGATCGAGTGCGGTAAGGTGGAAAAAACACCTGTTTCCATTCAATTAGTTTCCCCAACGAGTGGGGAGAGAAAACATTTGACGATCCGTATGAACAAGTAAAGTTTCCATTCAATTAGTTTCCCCAACGAGTGGGGAGCTATTTTCCAGTTCTTCGCATACATTCGGGGTCTACTCGAAGGTTTCCATTCAATTAGTTTTCCCAACGAGTGGGGAGAGCTTACGCAAGGGTAGTTAAACCTAAAATTATTAAAGTTTCCATTCAATTAGTTTCCCCAACGAGTGGGGAGTGGGTCGTGCTAAACCTTTACCCTATCACCTAAAAGATGTTTCCATTCAATTAGTTTCCCCAACGAGTGGGGAGAATTTGAAGCCAACCGAACCAAAAATGAACCCAAGAAAAATCGTTTCCATTCAATTAGTTTCCCCAACGAGTGGGGAGAAAAGGAGAAATTCGATTTACGCCAGCGCAAGTAAACCTAGAGTTTCCATTCAATTAGTTTCCCCAACGAGTGGGGAGATAAGCCTACCTCTTATTGGCTCTTGCAAATTTTACCGTTTCCATTCAATTAGTTTCCCCAACGAGTGGGGAGTTGAAGCGGATGGGCTATAACATCCGGGTTGATCGCCTGGGTTTCCATTCAATTAGTTTCCCCAACGAGTGGGGAGCCCTCAACTGATAAAGTAGTAGAAGTTACAGCGACGTTTCCATTCAATTAGTTTCCCCAACGAGTGGGGAGTTAACGGTGTTATCCTAACTCCTGACAATATCTACTCATCACATACGTTTCCATTCAATTAGTTTCCCCAACGAGTGGGGAGCTACATACTGCTAGTCGATACGGATGCCGTCAAAGGTCGGAAAGGTGTTTCCATTCAATTAGTTTCCCCAACGAGTGGGGAGGCGAGGTATCAAAGAAGTGGAAGGGCCGGGCCCTAGCGCTAGAGTTTCCATTCAATTAGTTTCCCCAACGAGTGGGGAGGTAGTGACTTTCGGCGTTTTTATATTCGGATAGTGTTTCCATTCAATTAGTTTCCCCAACGAGTGGGGAGAGAAACTAGAAATCTGACAATATCTAAAACAATCATTAGTTTCCATTCAATTAGTTTCCCCAACGAGTGGGGAGAAAGTAGAAGCGCCGGAGGAATATCTACAAGTCAGTTTCCATTCAATTAGTTTCCCCAACGAGTGGGGAGATCTTCTCGCAGCCCTCTCAACTTATTACGCTAGCGTAAAGTTTCCATTCAATTAGTTTCCCCAACGAGTGGGGAGCCTCTCAACAATATAATTGACAAAACCCGAGCCGTGTTTCAAGTTTCCATTCAATTAGTTTCCCCAACGAGTGGGGAGGGCAGAACGTTAAACCTGTTAAAATCCACAATGAAAAAGTGTTTCCATTCAATTAGTTTCCCCAACGAGTGGGGAGTCTACTCTTAGTGGACAAACTTCTGCTAGTAGTGTTTCCATTCAATTAGTTTCCCCAACGAGTGGGGAGCAAGAGGTGAGATTACTTGTCGAGGTTCGAGGAGTAATCAAAGTTTCCATTCAATTAGTTTCCCCAACGAGTGGGGAGTCCTCCATAATACACTCAAGACAGCGCAAGGTGTCTAGAGGCTATTTGCGAGGCTCAGATATTTTTTGTGGAACTTACACCTGTGTTCGCTCATAACAATCCTTGAAACCCTTGCCCCGTAATGCTGCGAGGCTCACGACGGAAAAAGGTCGTTTGAGCTAATTTACTGCCAGCCTCGCAACCTGAGCTAAATAATCACCGATCGAGCCGCTTGAGTCACCGGCGCTCCCACTCCCAAAACTTCCACCTGTCCCAAAGTATGGCGCGACACCGGATAAAACCGAATGCTATCCTCTTCGAGATTTACCTTTTGCTCAACTCGCGATCGCAATTCATCAAACTTAGCCCGACTGAGTACGCACTCAAAAGCGCTATACTGCACCCAAGTCCCGTAACCTTCCAACAAATCATGCACTTTAGAGCGCCGTTTGTTGTCGGGAATATCGTAAATCACCACGTAGAAAAGCAAGGCTTAACGAATTTGGTAAGGTGTATAAAGTTCGCTTGGGTTGTAAACGAACTGTTTGTAAGTTTTGATTTGTTGGTTGAGCAAATCCCACTTAGGCTGCTTGCCAGAGTCAGTTTCAATTTCCTCCTCCATGCGTTCTAAAAAAGCTTTCAGGTACTTGCGCCTGCCAGCATCATTTAAGAAACACCCCCCGTTACTGTAGACAAAATCGCTGGCAGCATCCACAAATCGGCGGTTTACTAAATAAGTAACTAACGAATCAATAATTGGTGCCCGAAATTCCTCAATCAAATCCGAAGCTAAAGCTGCATGGCGTTCCGTTCCCTGATGCAAACAAGCCGAATAAGGGTCTAAACCTTGCAATTCGATCAAACTCAACAAATGATTCCAGAGAACTTGATAGCCAAAACTGAGCATAGCATTAACCGGATTACCCGGAGGGCGGCGCGACCTGCCAACAAACACAAAATCAGGATGGCTCAAACACTCTTCAAAAGCCGAAAAATACTGAGCCGCCCCCGCACCTTCCATCCCCATCAACTTCTCAATAGTTTCAGCTTCCCCAGCTTTTTTGATTAAATGTTCCAAACAGTCGATCGCAAAAGCAATGACATCAGAAGCTTGTCGTCGCTGCTGTCGCATCAGGATAACGCGGCTATTTTTCAGCTTAGCTTGCACGATGCGTCTGGCCACCTGCAAACGTTCTGCAAAACACAACTGTTGCTGGTAGCGAGAAAGTTGGCGATAACCGCGCTCGATCGGAAGAATCCGCCCGTAACAGTAACCCATGCGGGAAAGATAAGCGATCGGAATACTCCGCCACAGACAAGTTCTAATTGCTTGAGTTGTGACTTGAGATTGACCAAAAATCAGCAGTTGTTCGAGGAGAGGAAGCTGAATTTCACCGAGTACAGATTCGCCTTTTTTGATGACCAGCATTTCTTGGTGCAAGGAAACGTAACAACCGGGCTGAGAAACGTAGACGGTACGCATAAGCAATAAACCCGCCTCTGCAAAATTGTTGGTTATCTGTCTAAATTTTGGGAATCGGCACGGCGCGGGCTAATTTGCGACGATTCTGGGGTAGATTCTAAAGGAGGTTGGATTTCTGGGGCGCGAGAGGGTTGGAGATAGCGAACGATTTGGTCGGCGATTGTCGATGCGAAAAAAGTGGCTACTGTGACTAGGAATGTGTTAGAAATTACGGTAGCTAATCCCAGGGGTGCGATGAGGAGAATGATGAGAGTGATAGTGCCGTTGACGGCTGCGAGGGAAATGTTACGGATTGTAGATGCGCGGGATGTGATGTACATAGTTGTGCTATTTTGTGTTGAATATGGATGGTAACGTTTGGTTGTCGATGCACGCTGAAGGTAAAAATCTTAGTGAATTATGTTAGTCCGCCAGGAATTGAAACCCCGGCGGAGCGGTGAATCTGCTGCAGATAGATAGTCGGTTTTATTTTTGCAGTTCGTAATGTGCGATCGCATCTACCAATTCATCATGCACTTTTACCATCAAACTCGCCGACTTTAATGAAACAAACTTTTGCTGTGAAACAAAATTTAAACAGCCTAAAACTCTAGCTTCCCATTGTTCTCGATTGGCAGTATTCCAAGCTTTAAAAACATCATTTTCTTGCAAGCCATGCAAGGAATGAAAAGTCACATTCCTTTCCTCTATGGTATTGCCAGCAACTACTTGGATATCTACATTTTGCTCCCATTGATTCTTTGGATAAGACGCTTCGAGTAAAGTAAACAGTGATTTTCCAAACAAACCCACATTATTGTACCTATCACTTCTATTTGCATTAAACCAATACCGTAAATTCTGAGGCAAATTTACATCATGAATATATGCTGTATTTGGTTGCTTGGAATTAGAGTATTGAATTTGTGGCTTATACTTATCTAATGCCCATTTTTTAATCAATCCTTCCACAGCCCGAAAACTGTGAAATAGAGCCTCAACCGTGTTACCCTGTCTTAAACGAATTACACCTAAATAAGCAGCTTCATAAGCCATCCACCACCACTGATTTGAACGCTCCTTTGCAACATTTCCCCTAGCCACACTAAAATCTTCAAATTTAGCAAAGTTCCACTGTACAGCCATGTCCAACAAGTCGCGGATTTCCAGCAATAGCGGATCGGAAGAATCTTTCCAGTAAAGTTTTAAAATGCGCTCTACTCCCAAATAGTCATAACGACTTAATAGCGCTTTTGCTTCTTGAACTTGCATCCCTTGTAAATAAGTAGAACTTTCTATGAAATCACCCTTCTCTGCTAGCTTTTCTTCATACTCATTGCTAACCAAAAACTTGACTTTCTTGCCAAACTTTGCTAAACAATCAAATTGAACAGCCGAAGAAATAGCTGGAGTTCCTGCTTGATGACTGACATAGAAGTTTGCACTTTTATCTAAATCTAAACTTGACAAAGCTTGCTGAACCAGAAACAGTGCTTTATTCCAATTATCTAATCCCTCATCTTTGGATTTAGGTTTCAATTCTAAGTAATCAATGGATTGAACTTGAGGAAAATTTTTATTAAAATATTGCTCAAATATCGGTTTGAGCGTGCAAGTATCCTGCCAATAAGGACTTTTCTCTACTCTCCTATCTTCCTCATCAAAAACCGCTTCCTGATCGGTCATAATCAAGATTATTTGGTCAGGATTTGTTCTCCCTTTCTCTAACAGCTTTGCCGAAAAAGCATCCAGAAGCGGAAAGTGCAAATCTTGATAATATTCATCGGTTAATTGGCTGCCATAAACCATCCCCATAGCTCTAGCTGGTACGATAAAAGGTTCGTTCTCATCAGTATTCGGCGGTTGTGTAGGTACAAAACGGCGATCGTATAATTGACTTCTAACCTTTTTGAACAAAGTACCCCAATTGTCATCAGTTTTGAGTTTGACATCGCTGCTGCCAGTTGTCACAATCCAGATATTCATAATTATTCCTCAGTTGGCCAAAGTTTGATAAAGTCGCTCTGATTCTGTAAAAACTCAAGAAAATCTTGAGTTTTGTCCGATTTATCTGGAAAAATAGTCAAAAGCTCTACATACTCTTGCCTTTTTTGTCTCAATTCTCCGTTTTTAGTTGTGAGATAGCGGGGACACATCCGGTGCCAAATGCGACCGATGTTATTTAGTTTTCCCGTCAAATCGCTTTGCTTAATAGACTGATTTTTTGAGTACGGTTCGTGAAACCATTTAATTGCTTCGCTGCTATGCTGATCCTCAGCGATTCTTCCCCAAACTTCCACTTTTTCGGGATGCCACACTTCACGCCAAGCCATAACCTGATGACTAGGTTCTAAATGATTAACTGTTAACCATTCTCTTGCTCTCTGCTGACCCTCTGCCAGAAATTTAGTAATATTGCTGAGGTCAGGATTAGCAGCCGTGACGTACAAATTTTTTGAACTTTCATTAAACTTCCAGTGGCAGCCGATCGCAGGTTTGTCATTTCTCTTAAAATACTCAGGGAAAAACAGGCTGTGATCGACCCGCCGCCACGACTTGCCAAAACCGCCAAGCAAGAGAGAAAATTTAATTAAATAAGTGACAAACTTTTTTAATTCCTTCTGCGGATACCTATTATTTAGATTCACAATGTCCAGTTTTCCTGCCTGTAAATCGTAGGTAGGCATGACTACCGGATTCCTCGTCGGATAATATCTGTGTTCACCAAAATCGAGTTCCTCAGCAGTAAAGTTAATCCCCAACTGCCCGATAATTGCCCCTGTATCATCGCGTGTTTCAACAATTCCTCCCCAAAGTTTTTTGGTTAACAGTTGTGCTGTATTGGCATCTGTGACCCCTGCCAATAACCGCAAAGTATGACCCCGCAGCGCAGCTTTAAACATATTGGGTCGAAATTCTGGGGTTCTATTCAGTAGTTGCGACGTTAACCCGCAGCCGCTCAAATTGACAGAAAGTAAGATGCGATCGGCGCTTTTTACCTCTGCCATGCGACCATAACCTGCACTTATCCTAGAACCAATTCCGTGTCCTAAAGCTTTTTCCCAAATTTGCCAAATTTCCTCCCATTCTTGTTTTCCAAGCTGCTTGTTGCTGGAAATGCCAAATTGTAATTTACACTGATAAAGCGAGATTTGTACGTTAGCACTGGTGACGGCATTTTCCATCACTTGGCGCTTTTGCTGAGAGTGAACGACATCGACTAAACGCTCTTTTTCTCCCCAAGACATATCAGCGGGGAAGCCGCCGTGAAAGCGCAAAATTCCTGGTTTTGCACTACCCTGTCCGTCCTCTACAACCTCTCCCCCGCAGTATCCTTCTCGTTTTTGAGGAGGACACGATCGCCAGAAAGCCCCTTTCATGCTAGAACCAGGATAAAATGGCAAACCTTTCGCGCCAATTATGGGGCGAATCATGCCTTCATCTTGTCCACTGTTTGTAACTAAACGCCAGCTAATGGTGTATTGTTTTGTTTCCACTCCTTGCCCGAATTCAGGCATTTTTACGGGTGATTTAGTTCGACCTCGTTTGTAAAGGGGAACGCTTTTATCGGCGCTTTCGGGGACGGGAGGACAGCATTCTAACCATTGTTCCACCCACTCAGAAGCGGGACCAGCATCGCCGGCGTACTGAATTTTGCCCCTTCCTTCTAATTGGGAGCGAAACATCAAAGGAACGCGATCGCTATCATTATTACTCATTGTCTTCACCTCCAGAATTGTTGTTACTATTAGTAGGTTTATACCGCTGAGTCCACCAAACCATACTGTCGCAAAGTTGAGTCAGCACCGCTATAGCTACTTTCCGCTGTTCTACTGGAAAATCCCACAATTTATTGGCCATAATTTTAATGGCTGCTGTATCGTCAGAACTGACATTATCATTGGGAATTTTAACACCTGCATTTGTCATGATTTTGACTAGCGCCTTCCAAGTATCCCGCCAATAATCAGCCTTATCTTTGTCCTTGACTAACCGAAACTGTTCTCCCCAAAATCGCTCTAAACCATAAGCAACTGCAACGCGCATTTTGTAGGCTTGATTGAGAGCGTCTTTTTTGTCACGATATTTGACAACTAAATCGTGAGCCTCTTGGTCTAATTTGTAAGATTCCCAAGCCATAAATTATACCTCCTTTAATGTTAGATAGCAGTGACCGAAACCAATTGATTCTAAACCGCCGAGATAAATATCTGTGCCAGTAGACGCGCCAAAAGGTTGCCAAGTCTCTTGGTTTTCTTTGAGGGCGATCGGAAATACTAAAATTGTGCCTTCTGGCAAAGCTTCCGTATTAAAAAAAGCACCTTTTTTAGCCTTTTTTTCCTCTTTGTCTAAGGCAACTCGACTCTGACGATATAAAGACATATCGTGAATCATGGCAATTTCATCGTCAGCCACAACAACGGCTGGCAATTCCTCTCCTAAAGGAAACCAAGCAGACAAATCCTGAGTTTTCTCAACAGTTAAAAAGCCAAAGTTAAAAAATAGCTTTGGTTTGCCATTTACGTCGAGAGCTTTTAAGGTTTGAGAACCTGTATAACTAGCTGGAGGTTTAGCGGATTTGAGAGATGTACCATCTTTTAGCTTGACATAATCTCCAGCAATTCGCTGATAGCGTTTCAGCAAACGAGGACAAGTTACCCAGACAATTGGTTGACCCGGACAAAATACTGGCAACCACAGCAGCGAAGCATATTCAAACTTAACTACAGACTCAGTGGTACTGTCTGGTTTCCCGGATTCTGCTTCCTGACCGTACCATTTATTAGCTTCAGCTTCTCCCAGACTACGGCGGATTTCCGATCGCAATCTTCCCCGAATTGAACTACCGGGAATAATGCCAGTTTGAGTAAACTGGTCGCGGAAAATTAAGTTTAAGTTGCCGCTTTCTTCACCAGCCGTTGCTCCCACATGAACAGGAGCAAGGGTTTCAATAATACCGTAAGCTTTTTTGTACATTATTCAACTCCTTGAATTTCAATTGGCAAACACAAACCGCATCCAACTTGTTTCAGGCTAAAACCTTCTTTGGGAAACCACTTTTCGGGGAATTCCCACCAAATTTTATCTAAAGGTTCTCTGAGAAGATAGACAGTTCCGGGAGGAACTGCATAGCGTCCCCGTCCCATTTGTCCTTTCGCGCGGTAGCGATAAGAAATGGGTTTATCTGTGAGCATCTCCGGTCGTTTTTGGGAGAAATCTTCATTTTTGGGATAGCGGTATGAAAATTTGTTAGAACCCCAAACTCCCGGTGTTATCAAAGCAAATGAGCGCTGAATAGGTTGGCGTAAAAGTTTGACAATGGGACTGTCATCAGCGAGTAAAACACTCTTGATTTCTACTAAATGATTTTCGCCACCAAAGCGATACCAACCATCTGCTAAAGGATGAGTTGAGAGATAAACTAGACAACATTCATCATCCATCTGCACGGAACTTTCCAAAAACAAACCATCTTCTGCTAAAGTACAGCGTTCGTCATCTTTTGTTTTGGGGTGCAAGATAGGGACGTATTTCCAAGGAATATCGGCAACATCGCCATTTTTCTTAATAGCAGCCGTCTTATCTACCCAAGAATTAACGGTTTGCCAGCTATACTCAGGATCTAAATCTTCGGATTCGCGATGCCATTTCCCAGATTTCATTTTCCATTCATCCACGCCTTTTTTAGAAATAATTTTGTGCCAAGGAATAGGGACGTAAAAGTATTCAGGATCGTCTGATTTTGCCCAGAATGGGCCAGCGACAAACAAATTATCACTAAGTTCTTTTGGAGAAATAGAGGACTTAACTTTGTTGGCGCTGAAAAATAGACCGGATAGAGTAGCGGCTTCGGGAGGGAATTTTGCCCCAGAACGTCCGACCAGGTTTTCGGGCGATAAAAATCCGCCAGAACTCCCGTACATAAATCCTAAAGGACTTATAGTGATGAGATATTTGAACATAGCTGCCATCCCACATTTATTAGGTCACTAATCCAGTAAATAATTTGTTTGGATTCTTCTGGATTTGGGTAATCGCCGACGATGTGCTTCCAGTTTTTTTCTAAGTTCTTCTCGTCTTGAAAGTAAAGTTTAAAAAGAGCTAAAGCTAATTCATCGTTTGGGCTATTTTCCTGGGGATTAAAACTAATAGCATGACGATTTTTGAGATGAGCTAAATCCTTGTAAACATGGCTCCAGTTTGGCTTTTGATCCCAGCTTTTGCCGTCCCGGTCTTTGTATTGTTTGAGAATATGCAAATAATCCCAAGGACAAGTCCACTGCACGTATTGACCGCTGTTAAAAACTACTCGAATTGTAACGCGATCGCGCCCCAAACTTTTCGCCCGTTTTTCTGCTTCTCGACAGTGTTGAAGAATATCTCGCTGCGGCACCCTATGACCAGCCCAAACAAAACCCACACTTAGGTTAATATCCTGTCCGTGCTTTTTCCATTCATCGGACAATCCCATTAACCATTCTAATGCCTCTATAGGTTCTGGGGGCTTTTCGGGTTTGCTGCTGTAAATTACACCAAGGAAGTCGTCACCGCCGGCATAAACAATGCGCCCTTTGTCTTTGGGGAAATTCTTGATAAAATTTTCTCCCCAAGCCCGCATAGCCTCGCTGAACTTTTTTAGACCTTCATCTCCTTCTTTTTGAGCAATTTCCTGAAGTTTTTTGCCAACTTTATCGCCATCTCCCATAAACCAGCCCGTCCAGTGTTCGGGTTCACGAATAATGTCGCTAAATCCTGCTTCAAGCGGAGATATCCCAATGTTTCTGGCAATATCTTCGTCGCGAGTAACTAACCGCTTGACTAACTCAGGAATGCTCAATTTTTCATTAGGTGCTAGAAATTTTCCTTCTGGTTCGCCATCTGGGGGAAGATTTTCTAAGACACAGGAAAGACGTTGATAGAAATCCTTAAGTTCAGCTTTTTCTGTATCGGATAGCTGCTGTCCTGGATTTGAATGTTCCAAACCTAAACGTGGCCAGGCGATCGCATCCGTGCCCGTCAAACTCGAACTGTCGCCAATCCAGTTAATTGCCGTCCAATCACGACGTAATTTGCGAGTTTCTAAATTCTTCATCGCAGATTCTATCGAATCTCCGTGTCCCCAAAATATCTCCCAAGTATATAAACCCCATCGCATCCACTCTAGCTGCCAAAAGTATTCTTCTTTAGGAGGTACTTCTCGTTCTATCCAAACTCGACATTCATTTAATATTTCTTGCCATGACTTCTGAAGGGTATTTGTCACGTCATTCCTGGAAAATTCCCCTTCCCCTTTCAGAAGTATCCGATTGGGCATTCCTTTCTGGATGTTCGGGGCACCGGGAGAAATGACTTTTAAACCTGATTTTTCGGCTTGCTTTACTAGCTTGTAACTCAGATAAGACAGAATCAGTGAAGCCCCAAACAAATCTCGGAGTTTGCGGGATTTCTCGATAAAGCCTTGAACGGGGGCAAACGAGATCGCAGTGTATGCAGACATAAATTCAATTTTAAGGCGGGCAATGCCCACCTGAATGCTGCTGGTAGTGTCCTCAGTCGCTAACTGCTTAAGTTCTACTCAACTCAATATATCAGCCGAGCCAGTTTCGAGTCTCGCAATTTACAATATTTATCAATTTATTTGGAAAACCTACAGTTATCTAAATAACGGCTTTAAGATTTTTCTATATTTTTGTGTCAATATTGTCTTTTCCTTGACTTTTACCCCGGTTGCCCCCATTCACCCATTATGGCAAAAAAACCAACCCCTCACCCCTATGCCGACAAACTAACGTTCGATCGCATCATGCTACTCATTGCCACATTGGTAAACCATCCGGGCATCGGACACTCTGACACCGAAACCTCCGACAGTAAATATCACGATGCCTTGCTAGAAGTTCAATCTCAATTACAGAAAGTTGCCGCCGAATCCGGCAACATCGAGTTTCCAGAAAACTATCCTGCAACTCCTACCATTCGCAAAGATTTAGAAACTTTGCGCCACTACGGAATCCTTGACAAGCGAATGTATCGCTTCGGATATTATCTCGGCACTGGCGCAATGAATCGTGAAGAACTACTATTCGCATTTCAAGCCATAGCATCTCAAGCCAAATATCAAGGAAATCCCCAAGCCCGCCAAATTTGTGAAAAACTCACGAAACGGTTGCGCGGATTAGACATCGAGCTCAAAGGTCAATTGTTCTATCCCGTTCGCGAACAACTAAATCGTGCGATTATTTACACCGACCCTGTAGAAATGCTCGCTCGCCAAGAATATCGCAATACCCTATTTCACAAACTAGACATCGTAGAAACAGCCATCGTGCGGGGTCAGGCGATCGAACTTCACCGCCAAAGCGATCCTTACGGTAAAGGCAAGATTGGTTTCCACCGCATCTGGCCCCTGCAACTGATTTATCACGATATCGCCTGGTATCTCATTTGCGAAAATTACGACAACGGACACTTGAAGGTAGTACGGGTCAATCGCTTTACCGATTACTGCGAAATTATTGATTTACAAGGACGTGGCTTAGCTGTACAGGGACAACGTTTGAAAATAGCTCAAAAGTTGTTAAAAAACGGCTGGGGGTTGTTCTTAGGCAATCTAGAGGAACAGCAGGCTGAATTGCAAGGTACGCTGAAGTTGCAAAAAGTGAGGGTGCGGTTTTTCGAGGAAGTGGTGGGATTTATCTTAGAGGGCGATCGACGGCATCCGCGACAAAAGATTAAAGAAGGCCCGAGGGATAGTTTTGGCAAAGTGGCTTATGTGGATTATCAGATCGATTTGCCCGATCGCTCTCTGAACGAATTCAGTCTGTGGGTGAACAGATATATGAATAACGCCCAAGTGCTTTCCCCGCCGAGTTTGGTAGAAAAACACCGACAAGCAGCGAGAGATTTAGTCGATCGGTACAGCTAACGTGAGTTAAACAACAAATCATTGCTAAGAATTGTATAATCCCTTGTAGGTAACACTCTCACGTCAACAAACAGCGACCGTTGCCAGACAATACACCGATGAAATCAGCAAAACTGATAGCGCAGCAGTCTTAGTAACGACACATTTATATTCCAGCAAGGGGCGACGGTTGGCTGATATTAGTTTCTTGTTGTGGCTAGACGATCGTACCAGTTAATCAGACCTGGAGCCGACATAGGATGCCATTTCAGGATGCCTCTATCTACCAGCTAAAGTCTTAGACCGGAAAACACTATTGAGTTTAGAAGACTAATCTAGCCAATATCGACGCACCTCGCTTGGTTCCTGTAACCCTTACTGTTTGGTTGAGGTGCGTCGATGCTTTGCAGGGATTGAGTTTGAGGCTGATAGTTCGATGCTTTTTCTCGTTTACCTGTGCTATATTTTAGCGGTGCGTCGATTTGACGGCTGAATCCCGATCGGGGTATGGTCTGTGCGACGAACTCTTCCCACTCGCTGGGGAAACAAATTGAATGGAAACGTCAGTGTCTTCCGGTTCTTCCTCTTCTGGCATTTGTCTTCCCACTCGCTGGGGAAACAAATTGAATGGAAACTTTCTTTGCCACCATTTAAGGTATCTTTCCCCTCATCGCCTTCCCACTCGCTGGGGAAACAAATTGAATGGAAACAATTTCCCGACTTCCGTCTTTAGAAATTGCCTTCATAGTGTCTTCCCACTCGCTGGGGAAACAAATTGAATGGAAACAATTCCAACCATTCATTCCCAATTATATCTTCTTTTTCCAACTTCCCACTCGCTGGGGAAACTAATTGAATGGAAACTTGCAACTACCAAAAGAGCAATTGCTTGAGAGATTTTGTTCCTTCCCACTCGCTGGGGAAACAAATTGAATGGAAACGTGTTAGCCCCGACTCGTTCGATTATGAGAGAGGCACTCCCCACTCGCTGGGGAAACAAATTGAATGGAAACTAGGGATGACCCATATCGGGAGCCTTTGGGCAGTTGGTGCAGCAAACTCCCCACTCGTTGGGGAAACTAATTGAATGGAAACTCACAAATTACTGCTTGGTCAGTCCAATGTAATTCTTCAGCTTCTCCCCACTCGTTGGGGAAACTAATTGAATGGAAACTCTCTCAAGAAATAGACATAACATGGCCCGTTACTGAGCCCTCCCCACTCGCTGGGGAAACTTATTTAATGGAAACATTTCCCGTGCGGTTAGTTCGAGCGCGTCTTCGACCTGCTCCCCACTCGCTGGGGAAACTAATTGAATGGAAACGGATAAACTATCCAACCTTTGCCCATTTCCTCCCACAGACTTCCCACTCGCTGGGGAAACTAATTGAATGGAAACTCTTCGCGGATGACGATCGCGGGAATAGTCTCCCCCTCCCCATTCGCTGGGGAAACTAATTGAATGGAAACGATATAGTTTTGGTTTTCAAAGTCAACATTGCAAAATGCTCCCCACTCACTGGGGAAACTAATTGAATGGAAACTTGTGATTAGGATCTTCAAACTGGTCGCAGAATTGATTAACTCCACTCGTTGGGGAAACTAATTGAATGGAAACTAGAACAGCTTTCCTGTGAGTTCAGGACAGTGCATACTCCCCACTTGTTGGGGAAACTAATTGAATGGAAACTGTAATTTACTTTCTGTATTTTCTAATGCACCCTCCCCACTCGTTGGGGAAACTAATTGAATGGAAACCTTTCTTTACTCAAACCTTGAAGAAATTCAGAAAACTCCCCACTCGTTGGGGAAACTAATTGAATGGAAACTTTATCCGCGCTCCCGTGACAAATCGGGTTGCCTGGACTCCCCACTCGTTGGGGAAACTAATTGAATGGCAACATATCGTAGTCTAAGCTACCATAACCCCAATACCCTCTCCCCACTCGTTGGGGAAACTAATTGAATGGAAACTTCCCTGGACTCTCTAGTGTTCCGGTAGACGTGATAACTCCCCACCCGTTGGGGAAACTAATTGAATGGCAACATAATCCAAGTAGGGCTTTTACCTTCTACTTCCGCCGCGCTTACCCTCTCCACTCGTTGGGGAAACTAATTGAATGGAAACCACTTTTGAGGTGCAGTTGAGGTGCAGCCTGTGCGTCTTGGATTCCGGCAGTGGCTGAACTCCCCACTCGTTGGGGAAACTAATTGAATGGAAACCCGACGAAACACCTGCCTTGATAGAAAGACTGATCGACTCCCCACTCGTTGGGGAAACTAATTGAATGGAAACTCACCAAATATTTCTGCCGGGTTTACGTCGATCGTCTCGTCTCCCCACTCGTTGGGGAAACTAATTGAATGGAAACTTGCATGGGTCCCCATCGGTGTCGCCGTTGTTACCTGCCGCCCACTCCCCACTCGTTGGGGAAACTAATTGAATGGAAACAGAAAACTAGGAATGTTGTGTTCATCTGACTTACTAGCCTCCCCACTCGTTGGGGAAACTAATTGAATGGAAACAATTCAGCGCACATATCCTGCGCCGCTTCGATAAATTCTTCTCCCCACTCGCTGGGGAAACTAATTGAATGGAAACGCTAAAACAAAATTAGTGGAAGTCTTCTATTAATGCGACAGTTTAAGGGCAACCATAAATAGCTGTTGACAAAAGACTAGATTTCTAATAATCTAATTTTGGGGGGATGCCTTTTGGGAAACGCCTCTACCGCATAGAGTAAACGTCGTCCTTAAGGCATCCCCCCATTCCCCAGCCGAAGGGTGACGGCACTGTCGAGCAAGTTCCCTTGTCACTTGCTAGAAATACATAACTAAGACAAAGTGTGTCGAAGTCTTCTATTAATGCGGAATCGAAGGAGGCTTCGACTTCACACGACACCGCAAACAGAAATCAAAAATCAGAGCCTTCTGTAGTGCCAAAAGCTCTAAGTTTTCAACATCAGGAAAACTTCCAAGACAAACTTTTACAACTCAAATTTCTGCAATTAATCCTAATTGTGAAGAATTAACAAGCACAAAAAAGCCCCATACTTGGGGCAAAATCTAACTATTTTCAGTCGTTGGGTGGCAGGTTTATTATATTGTTGGTGAAACTCTCCCCTACGAGAATTGGGGCAGACACGATCGCTTATTATGGAGTCACCAAAACCCAATCGTCCGCTGTTTTGCCAATCTCAGAATTCTGCAAACCTAAATCTTTTAAAACAGGTTGAATAGAAACAACCGATCGCAGCTACGGAAGTTAACGCTAAATACTCCCCACTCGTTGGGCAAGCTAATTAAAGGGAAACGGGCGATCGTCAAAGTTCAAGAGATACCAAGTTTTCATTGGAAGCTCCCCACTTGTTGGGAAAACTTCTGTTTCTTAACCCAGTCAATTCCTCCGAGCGATCGCCACTCCGAGTATAGCGATCGCCGAATATGAAGAGAACCCTTACCCCTCCACCTCCTTAAGCCCCTCCTCCAACAACATCCTCACAATATCCACTTTCTTGCGCCCCGTCCGAGCCGCCAACATCGACAACTTGCGGTGCAGGGACTCCGACATATCCACAGTAAACCTGACCGTCGCTTCTTTATCAGGTGCTTGCAGTCGATGAGTCAAGCTCCTTTCCTTGGATTGAACGGGGATGGGTTCTGCTGCGAGTGATTCCGGCTCCGTTGCTGTTGGCGCTGGCAATGCAGCTTCCATTGTTGGCGGTGTTTGTGATGCTGTTGGCGTTGGTGCTGGCGATACAAGTTCTGGTGGTGTTGGCGATGCTGTTTCCTGTGTACCAAAAACAAATTCTTCCATCGCGCTGCCGAGTGGTCTGCGTTTTTTGGTACTCATTTCAGCGCTCCCATGATTTCCTTAAACAGTCGGCTGTACTCTGTGCCAGAATCTTTGGCAGGTTGACCGCCCAAATCCCACACCGTAGCGGCTTGCCCCGAAGAATCAGCAATCACTTGTTTTTGGTGAATGACTGATTTGAGCACTTTGATGGTCGGTGTAAGTTTTCCCAACAACTCCATTGCTTCGGTTTTGAGCTTCGTTCCTTTCACTGCCCGACTGAGAAACATCACTGCTTGGGGCGGGCCCTGTCTCACCGATTGAGCTTGTTTGATGAGTCTCACCGCATCGGCGGCTGATTGTACGTCGATACCGCTCGGTTGCACCGGCACCACGGCTAAGTCAGCTCTCATCAAGATTGCCCTGGTTGCTTCACTCAAACCAGCAGGGCCATCCACTACCAGGTAGTCAACGGTAGCAGCTAAGTCAGTCAACTGGTCTAAGAGGTCATCCGGGCTTTGCAGTACCTGACTAGGGATGCTTGGTTCCATTCTGCTGCACCACTGGGAACTAGAGCGCTGAGCATCAGCATCTACTATCAACACTTGCTTGCCCTGCTGCACGAGCCAATGGGCGTAATGTACGGCTGTCGTGCTTTTGGCACATCCGCCTTTCTGATTTACGAAAGCAACAATTGCTACCATAATTACTTACTGCATTATTTACTGCATTACTGAAATACTTAATACAGCAATATAGCACTTGTTTGGGCATCGGCTACTACAACAGGGTTGCATTGCTAAAAGAGCCTTCTTGTAGATAGCCGTGCTTTTAACGAACTTCTTCAACATGGCATCTTCATACTTACTTACTGCATTCATTACTGCATTACTGAAATACTTGAAGAAATAAACAAGAGAAATTGGTAATGAGTGAGAAGCACCTGTGGCAGGACGTTGTAAGCTTGCAGAGTAGGGAAGTGCAGGAGTAGTGGCAATGAGGCAAGTTTATCGGAAGTGGACGATCGCTCTGATTTTGTTAGGAATTCTTAGCGGCTGCAACTTGACTGAGCCATCACCACCATCTCGACTTCCTCAAATTGGTCGTGAAAAACCAAGGGTGCAACCAAAACCAAGCACCAGAGAACCCATCAGCTCAGCCACCAACAACCGCAACTTACTCCTGGGCAATCCCAGCAATGCCGTTCCCAGTGTTGCCAGCAACATCGACAATTACCTGATGGTAAAACCTCAGTACGTGCTTTCTTACAACAGTAAGACTAAGACCGCCAACTGGGTTTCGTGGCAGCTCAATAAATCTTGGATTGGAGCAGCCGATCGCCAAGACAACTTCCGCCCCGATGATTCCCTCCCGGATGCTTGGTACAAAGTTAGACCAAACGACTATACCGGAAGCGGCTACGACCGGGGACACATTGCACCCAGTGCCGATCGTACCCGCACCGAACCCGATAACAGCAGCACTTTCCTGATGACCAACATGATGCCGCAAGTGCCTGAACTCAACCGAGGTTTGTGGGGTGATTTGGAAGAGTATTGTAGAGAATTGGTGGCACAGGGCAAGGAGCTGTACATCATTGCGGGGCCCGTAGGGAGGAAAGGCAGCATCGGCAGAAAAGAAAAGATTGCTGTGCCGGCTAGGAATTGGAAAGTTATTGTGGTACTGGATAGACAAGGGTTGGGGATGCAAGGAATTACAGCCGACACCAGGACGATCGCTGTGATGATGCCCAACGATGCCAGCGTCAAAGGTCAAGGATGGAGAAGCTTTCGAGTTTCCGTGGCGAGAGTTGAGAAGGAAACAAGGCTGAATTTCCTGTCTAATGTCCCGCCACAGATTCAGCAGGTAATTGAAAGCAAAGTGGACAGTCAGTAAAAAAAGGAATAGAACTTACTTTTTTGCTTGAGACTTTTAACCAACTGCATTAATATTTAGCATTAGGAATCCGTAAGAACCGATGAATAGAAAAAACTTGATTAGCCAATTAATCCTGAAATTATATTTTCTGTCGAGGTAAGACCAGAGGGGAGGAAAAACAATTAGGAACATAAAAAAGGAAGCTATAATACCCATCTGGAATGGCTTGCCCTCTGTGTAAGAGAGGAATAATAAAATTCCTAGCATAACTAAACAGTAAAGAGAAGCAAGCCAACTAATTACTTTGCCAAGCGCGCTCATATTACAACCTCTGTTCCTGACTCTAATTATGGTTACTATGTAACTAAATGATTAACAAACAATCATAGTTCACCCTGTCTGTTGCAATCAAGTCTCCACCAGTTTCGTAGACAGCCCCGCCACTCCGCCACCGTCCGTCACTCCAATGATGTACGCATCAATCTCAATGCTGCCCACTCGGTAAACCTGCAACTGGGAGAGGTTTTGCTTCAACACGCTCACTAAGTTCTGAAAGCGCTTCACTGTTTCCCGTTCTTCTTCATCGTGCCAATCTTCTTCTTGGGTGGCGGCATCAAAGAACTCATCGACTGTTACTACTTCGACTGAAGCATCGGGTGAATGTTCGGTGAGTTGCAAGAGTTTCGGCGGGGTTAGCTCTCCCTGTGTCGGCCAATGAATGACCTCGAAGGGGGCATCGGTTTCGCTTCCGAAGAGTAAGCCCTCGGAAGCTTGTTTGAGTTGGGTGGCGATCGAGTCGGTCATGATTGCGGTGGTTCCTCAGCTTTACTGTGATTGTACAGTTGGCGTTGGCTGAAACTAAAGACTTTTTGGCAGGTTCGGATCTTCGCGACAGGTTGAGAGTGGCAATGATTCTCCGCCCCGAATTTCGCTAATTCTCGATCGCTCCTTATCTGTCACCACATCCATACAAGCACAACCATACCCATAATAACCATTCGTTTTGACGTACTCTTTCTCATTAGTAGGAAGATTAAGCTGTTGTGCATTTAAAACGCATATTGGTATAATATAACATAATAATATTCAGAAAAAGTGAATGCCTGCTAA